>DASVRY010000640.1:0-13387 GCA_036388395.1 Chthoniobacteraceae bacterium | reverse complement strand
CATCTGTAAGCTTCTGATGTACCCGTTTTACGGTGGTTCGCGGTGCGGGTTCAGGCTGTCTTCCCCTCGCTCGACCAAGCGCTGAGGGATGAACGGCACGGCTATTAATAGCAGCGCAGTGGTTCCCGCATTCACCCAGACGAGTTGGGAGAAGGGGACGCCGGCGTCGAACCAGCGGGAACCGACGATATCGGATGCGGAACTGGCAAGATTCCCAACGCTGAAAACGAAAGCATAGCCAAGCGCTTCCTGTCCTTTTGGCATCGCGCGGGCGATAAGGTCGAGCAGTGCGACAAAGGCGAACGCGGCCGCTATTCCGTTGCAAGCCTCAATCACGACCGCTGCCCGCGCTGACCCATAGCGGAGATAGGTCATGGTCGTTGCCACACCAACAAAAATCGCTGCTGGGAAGAGCTGCCGGAATGGGATGCGCCGGCAGCACCACGCATACGCTGCGGCGCCAGCGAGGCTGCCTACGGCACTAACAAAAGCAAGCGTCCCAAGGAACCTTGGCGTGAAGCGCAGTGTATCCGTTTGGAGAAAAAACAACGGAGTCTGAAAACCGGGGGCCACTTGGTAACAACACAGGAGTGCCGCGGCGACCCAAACGCCGCGGCTGCACAGAAGCGCCGTCACCGGCGCCAAAAGCACCGATCGGGCGTTGCGAGGCACGCATACCACTGGCACTTCGTTGCGGAGGTTAATGGCAAAGGTGGCGAATATCGATAGTGCGAGCCCCACGCTGAGCCCGGCAGGCAGGCCGAGCTGTGTGCCGGCCAACCAGCCCCCAACAGGACCGGCGCAGAGTGCCGCGGTGCTCTCCGCAAGAGAGCGCCAGGACGTTAGGCGGCCGGTGGCGCTCCAACGCTGCCCCGCTTCCACGAGCAAGCCGCCGGTGACGGTGCTCACCAACATCAGAGCGGCGTGTATCGTTATGATGCACGTGAGTAGCCAAAGCTTTTCAACAGGCGCGAAAGCAACGGCCAGCGAAGCGAGCGCTGCCCCACCCGCGCCAGCGAGTAGGTAGGCGCGCCTGCGGCTGCCGAAAAGCGGCAGCGCGTCCGAGAGCAAGCCGGCGAGGGGCTTGAAATACCACGGCAGGAGAGCGGTCGCGAAGAAAACCGCGATCTCCTCTGCGCCCAGACTCAACCGCTCCTTGAGGAGCCACTGGAGTGGCAGTTGCCATAAGCCGGCGTTGGGATCCGCCAAGCCCAGAGCGAAGTAGCTGGCGGCAATGATCCAACCGGCGCGGCGAAGCTCGCCCTCGGGCGCTGCGGTAGCAGGATCTTTCACGAGTCAAACAGCCAGTCGAGCGGGCGCAACGCACGTCCGCGCAGCCGTTCGAGTTCGCCGTCCTCCTCGGGTGAACGGTAGCGGAACAAGCCACCCAACGTGATCACCTCCAGATGCAAGTCGCGCAACGCGACCCGCGCAAGGTCCGCTCCATGGCAGACAATCCCATAGCTACGTTCAGGCGGCGGGGAGTCTGTACAGTGAACGCTGGGCGTGCCATTCTCCGGCCAGTCGCAGAAAATGACAGCGCGTGTCTCTGGCGCGAGAAGCTCGAGGTGCCAAGAGCTGAGAACCTGTCTGATGGTCTCCGCCTTCGGCTGCTCGCGCAAGCGGGCGAGGCTCACCTCCATCCGCTCGCGAACGATCGTCAGCCAGTTACCGCACCTCGGTTCGTCGCGACCGCCCAGCGGTAGATCGTGCCATGAGAGCGGGTGGACGCTAAGTGGAACCGCAGGATCAAAGCGGCGATTAGCCGCACGCTGTGGCGCAACGTGTACGAGAGTCTCCGGTGCATCTTCCATGCGCGGTTCACAGCCTTCAGAAATCTGCAGGACGAGTCCCGGTCGCGCGGAGCATGCACGAATATCGGAGGCGGCCAGCCGGTCGGCGAAAGCGGAGTCCGGCAGCGGAAAATGTCGCGCATTAATACCGGCATCGGTATAGGCCAGCCCATCCGCGAACGCGACAACGAGCTTCGGCTGGAGCTGTTGAAGGTCGGTGGCGAGTTCTTCCAATGCCTCGCTGGCCCACGCCTGGATTGCTGGCTCGAGGCCAGGCGGAAATCCCTCCTCACGAAGCGGAAGAAAGCTCATGTAGCCGCCAGCCTGAAACGGAGCGAGCACCACATTCGGGCCGCTGCCGCACAGCGCCAAAAGCTCCGGGATATGTGGATGAAAAACCGTATCCACGAGGTTGAGCAGCCGCAATTCGCCTTGCTGGAAGAGGATGCCTATTTCCGGGAACGGAACTTCGGAACGTGTAGCAGTGAGGCGCAGGTCTGCGGCTTCGATGCTCTGGCCGGGGAGGAGTCGCGTGACGCGGCGGGCTCCCCAGCGCCGGAGCGTCGCCTCCACGCCATCATCGTCGGGGATCACGAAGTGGTGCTCAGCTGCACGCGGGATCAATGCGAGATCAGCAAGGTTGAAGTGATCGCTATGGTGATGGGAAATGACGACGAGGTCGAGATCCACGAGCGCGTTGAGCCGGATCTCGCGCGGCGGGTCGATTACGTTCCCGCCGCCGGAAACAGCAGCGCCCAGGATTGGGTCCATGAGGACTCGAGCATTCTCCGTTTCGATAAGTAGGGCGGCATGGCCAAGACAGGTAGCGCGGATCATGAAGCTTTAGGTGAAAAGGCAACTCGCATCCCGGGTTGCGGCAGAGTGAGCGTGCCGCGATCCCCTTCCGGGAGAAGATAGCCCGCTTCGTCAAAACCTACGTGCCGCAGCGCGAGTATCCTCACACCGCGACGTTCCGCCGGTGAGAGTTCAGCGCAGGTCTGCTGGAGCCGAATCGCCCCGAGCCCGAGCCGGCACGCGTCTTCGAGGCATGCGCGCAGCGCGTGGCGAGGGGGCGCCCGGTTCAGGAGCGCTTGCGAGAGCGATGCCAAGGTGGCGGAGCGCAGGACATCTGGCAGCGGTTCAGAGTCGAGGGTGGTGTGCTGTGCCGACCAGCCCAAGCCCGAGCCCGAGCAAAATTCGCACTGCTGTGGATATGAGCCGCTCTCGACGGCCACCCGCCAGCGCTGATCCTTCGACAGGTGTAGACGGTCGATGATGAGTGGCAGCAGGCCGCGCCATTCATAATAATCCACGCCTTTTTGTTGGGCCCGCCCGGGGATCGGAAAACGCGCCCACGGATAGCCGTGCCAAAGCAACTGGCGGTCACGCACGTTCCATCGCTCCCTTGGGGAGAGCAGATCTGCGACACCTTCCCGTTGGAAGAACTCCAGAGTTTTCTTGAGCCGAGCGGCGACAGGCTCCAGCAGCGCCCGTGCGCCCGGCGTGAAAAAAGCCGCGTCTACAGGCGAGCGCGTTGGCGCGGCGCATACCAGCGCCTCGTCGCACTTCGGTAACTCGCCCACGCCAGCGCAGAACGGGCAGCCGCCCTTCGAACTGAGGCCTGTCCGCAGCGTACGTCCTGCGACCGCGCGCCGAGATATCGAGAGCGGTCGATTCACAAGATGCGCCGCCACCTTCCATCGCCTTTCCCTTTCGTCCGTGCGAGTCAACACGCAAGCCCAGCCACTACCGAGCTGCAGCGCTCGGCGGCATGTTGCTGCGTCGGCGTCCCCTTCCAAAACCACGCGGACGTGAAATGGATCGCTGTTTCGAAAATCTGCATCCTCGAGTGACCGCTCGACGCCGGTCTCGTCAATCCAAATCCGCGCGCCGCTCTCACCTGCGTTGCGCAGCAGAGAAGGCAACGCGCTGCGGGTCGCACGCCCTTCACTGGCGAGGTCACACACAGGGCTCCACGCGACTCGAGCGTCCAGGCGACAATAGCGCAAAGCGGCAGCAGCGATCGTCTCTTCCGAAACCCACACGATGTCGTTGCTTTCGGGCTGAAACCGGAGCGATGGCTGGAGCAACTCATCCAGGTGCATGGTGAAGCGCAGCGCCTCGAGCACCGTTGCGCGCCGCGGGGGAAACGTAGTATCGCCCATCAAATATGTGGGTCGCGCAACAGCAGGAGGGGTCATGCCTACTCCGCATTCATTCGGTGGCTCGTCTCGGTAATGCTGCTGTAGAAACTCCGAGAAGCGCTCCGCTTCTTCGGCCGTGGGAACAGTGCTGTCCAGATCGACGCCGGAAGAAGCCGGCCGCGAACGGCCGCGCGCCTTCAGCTTACCCGGGGAGCGGCGCAGCGCCTCCCCAGTTTTTGACTCATCAGTGGCTGCAATTTTCGAGGGCGGACCCTGCGCCACTACTCGGCCGCCCGCATCTGCGCTGCCCGGTCCGAAGTCGACGACATGATCGCTTGCCCGGATCACGCTCAAATCGTGCTCTATAACGACAACCGTGTTGCGCCCCCCCGCCAGCAGCTCATCCAGGAGATTGAGCAGAGTCTGAACGTCCCTGCGATGGAGTCCTGCCGTTGGCTCATCGAGGACAAAGAAAACTCCGGCGGGCGAGCCGCCCCTACTTTCCGCGATACCCGAGGCCAGCTTAAGCCGCTGCGCTTCACCACCGGAAAGGCTCGATGTGGCCCGACCGAGCTTCAGGTGCCCAAGGCCGAGTTGGCAAAGAATCGTGAGCCGCCGCGCGATTTCGGCCTCTCCGGTAAAGAGCTCGGCCGCATCAGCGAGCTCCATGTCCAAAATGTCGGCGATGCTTTTTCCGCGCCAGCTGCAATCGAGGATAGCGTCTCGAAAACGCGCACCGCGGCAGGAGTCGCAGAGCGGTGCGGTAGAGGCGTCAGTATCATCCTCGCCGAGGATGCCCAGCCCTCTGCATGCCAGGCACCACCCTTCGGCGCGATTCGAGGAAAACATCGCCGGGCGATATTCGCGCTGGCGCGCTGGTTCGGTCGCAGCGAGGAGCCCGCGAATGGGTTCGGCAAGACCGGCGTAAGTAGCCACCAACGAGCGGCGCGAGCGGCTGAGCGCGGCCTGTTCCACGGCGAGCACCGCACTTACCGGATCAATGCCGCATATGTCAGCCCAAGCGGGACCGGAACGTCGGCCGTGGGCCAGAGCAGCCTTCAAAGCCGGAACTAGGATGCCATTCGCGAAGGTAGATTTTCCCGAGCCGGAGACGCCGGTAAGGCAAACGAGCCCGCCAAGGGGAATGGAGATCGTCTGGTTACGGACATTGTGCAGGGAGCAGCCGCTCACCACTAGGTTCTGAGCCGCGAAGGCAACCTTTCCGGTGGGCCTCGCTGGCTCGGTCGCAGACACATCGCGGGTGAGGATGCGACCGCCGTGATGTCCAGCTCCCGGTCCTAGGAAGATGCGCGTGTCCGCCGCGGCGATGAAGTCCGGATCGTGGTCGGCGAGGATCACGGTGTTGCCCGCATCCCGCAGGTCGCAGAGGTTGCGGAGCATCCCTTCATTGTCCGCCGCGTGCAGGCCGAGCGACGGCTCGTCGAGAATAAAGCACGCATTCGTCAGCCCCCCCACGAGGCTGCGGCTGATCTTGAGACGCTGCAGCTCTCCGCCACTCAACGTTGCCGTACCGCGGCCGAGTACCAAGTGGCCGAGCCCCGCGCGGTCAAGTGCTTCGAGCTTACGGAGGCACGGTGAAAGCGCGGCGCGTTTGTCAGATCCGCGTTCGGAATGGTCCAAAAGACCTTGGAGACTATTGCGGAACTCACGGGCCGGGAGGTCGAGCCAGCTGAGGAAGCCTCTTCCGCCAAACTCATATCGCGCCACGCGCTCCGCATCATACCTCCGTCCGGCGCATTGCGGGCAGGGGCGCTCGGCTGCAAAGGTGCGCGCGTAGTCGCCGGCCTCCCCCACCTTCCCGGCGAGACGGGTGAGAGAGGGGATGAAACCATGGTAAAGGACCTTCGCTCCGGTTTTTTTCCCGGCGGCATTTAGCGGCTGCTCACGCCTGCCAGTTCCGAGCAGCAGCGCGTCGCGGACACCCTCCGGCAGGCGCCGCCACGGCAGCGCTTCCGTGGCGCCCATGCTACGGATGACTCCGCGCACCGTATCCTCGCGCAAGGCGAGGTGCCGGAAGCTGTCTGCACGCCGCTCCAGCGCCAGCGCACCCTCCAGCACGGGCCGACCCGGATCCGCCACGAGCCGGTCGCGATTGACATCGAGGGTCGTCCCCGCACCTATGCATGCCTGGCAGCGGCCGGATCGTCCCGGCGCGGAGTTGAAGGAGAGCAGGCTGTTGGTTGCACGAGGATGAACCGCGCCACATTTTCCGCACGGCCATTCGCAGCTCGTATCAAGCGCCCACGCAGCCCCTTTCCCCTTGCTCTGCAGGAGCACGCCCGCCGCAGCGATTGCTGCCGCGAGCACCCGCTCTAGGTCGGCGGCACTCTCGCATTCTCCCCATCGTACCGCATACGCTTCGATCTCCGCCAGGCTCCCGCGCGGTGGCACCAGCCGCCACGCGCCACCCTCCTCCTGTTGCTTCAGCACTTGTCCTGTGTGACAGCCAGCACCCGCGACCGTCCCGCCCACTCCCTGCCGGAATATCACTATGGAGGTCTGCACCGTCCTTTGCCGTGCGTAGCACATGGCGGTGAGTAGATCGGCCGCAGAAGGCGGCCCAATCTCTGCCCCACAAGCGCAGCGGATCCGCCCGCCGTCGCGGACAAGAGAAATAAGGTCGTGCTGAATGCCAGTTTGGGTCGCGACGGTGGAACGCTTCTGAGCGTGCAGCACGCGCTGCGAGACTGTGACGCCGAAAGGAAGTCCGCTTATAGCATCCGCTGGCGCGCGGGCCGTCTCGGACTTCCGGCGTGGATTAGCCAGCAAGGTTTCGTGACGGGCTTCGATTTCCGCCGCAAGCACAGAGAAAAGCAGCGAAGATTTCCCTGAGCCGGAGACACCGCAAACGCAGACCATAGTGCCCCGTTCCACCGTGCAATCCACACGGCGCAGATTATTCGCGCGGGCTCCCAAGACGGAGATCGTTCTCGCACCTTTTACCTGGATAGAGGCGGACGCCGCCGCCGCTCGGGGCTGTCGGATGCGTGCTTTCATCGCACGTGAAACGCGAGCCTCATTCCAGTGTAATAATGCCGGTAGTCTGGCGTGTAATGATCTCGATCACTCGCCCGTAAGTATCGCGCATCGTGACACCAGCCGCCACCGCGCAGCACTCGTGTCGTCAGATCGCGGGCGGCACTACCGTGACGCGCGATCTCGCGATAAAGACCCCAGCCGTCGCGGGTCCACTCCCAAACGTTACCGTGCATGTCGAAGAGTCCCCATGGGTTCGGCCGCTTCTCACCAGGCGGCTGCGGCGAGCGCGTCCCCTCGTGCCAGGTATTCTCCGCGTACCAGGCGTGCTCTCTCAGCTGCGCATAGTCAGGATCATCGCCAAAGGAGAAGCGCGTTGTCGTTCCCGCCCGGCACGCGTATTCCCACTCCGCTTCCGAGGGGAGGCAATATGAGAGACGACGCTCGCCATACGGCTTTTGAGAGTTCACGCACTCGACGAAAGCGTCTGCGTCCGACGCTGACAGGTAGTTTGCAGCGTCAAGCGGGCCGCGTGCAGCGTATTCGCCCTCTGGAAGGTCGAGGAATCTAGAAAAATCGCCGGCAGTCACGGGCTTCGTGGAAAGGAAGAAATCTTGCGAGACCGCCGCTGGAACCGCGGGGAGCTCATTCCACTCTGCATCCGCATCGCACGCAACGGCGCCCATATGAAAGGATCCGGCGCGAATCCTTACGAACTCCATTCCAAAAAAATTGGTGAATCGGTCCACAAACCCGGTGCAGAGGGCGCTGGAGACTCAATCCAGGAACACCAAATTTACCTCTCGGCGCAGCGTCCTGCCGTTCTCGTGCCGGATGGTGCACGGACCCCGCGAATGAAGGACGTGGTGGTTGTCGATGATCAGAGCCTCGTCCCGCGCCAACGCAAAGCGGACCTGATGGGGACTGCGCTCGCAATACTCATCGAACTCGCGGACTCGCTCCAACGCCTCGCGCGCCCTTTCGCTTCCCTCCTCCGCGAGGATCGGCTCGATCAATGTTCGGTCGAAGCGGACCCGCTCCTCGGCGTCAACGATCGACCATTGCTCTACGCCGGCGTGGTAGCGGTCATGCTCGCGATTCCGTCGGAACGGCACCGGCATATCGCGCAAGAAACGATATAGCTCTGGACGCTCCTTTCTCAGTGAGGCGAGCAGCGGCCGCATCATCACTGTGATACTCTGCCCGCCTTCAGGCCACGCCGGATCCGGCTCGATGCAGTGACTTATCGTGAACCGGGGCGGCTGCGCGAACGTAGCGTAATCGGTGTGAAGGGAAAGCGGTGCGGTCCGGCAGGAGGCATACGGAGTCTGCTCCGGATCGTCCCCCTCGATGGCCATGGTCACAACTGGATCGTCGCCGGGACGGGCACAAAAGACCGGCCCTAGCGTCCGAGCAAAGGACAGGGTATCTGCGCCCACTCCTTTGACGTGGACATAATGATCGCTTGCGGCTGCTGCCAGAAGAGGGTGAAGCGCCATTTCACAAAGTTCGCGCTCCGGCGAGAGCCCGTCGCGCCTTAAAGCTTACGCCGCGACGGCCCGCAATGCACGTGGCATCGCATAGAGCGCCGCGCGGCCACACTTCGGGCAACGCGATTCCACCAACCAAATACCTTCCGGTGGCTCCCCGAAATGCCGCCGATACAGTGCGTTCGTCTCTGCCCAAGCGCTCTTGAGGTTCGCTGCATCCTCTTCTCCGCGCATCCCGAAATAAGGGAAATGGTGGAGGATCTGTCCGAAGATGAGCTGGCAATCCTCCGCGTACGCCTGCGTGTCGAGGATGTGGTAATGCCAGAACGTGTCAACTTCACCAGACGGAACGATGGCCATCTCTGGGTAGGCTCGCGTCAGTGCCAGAAACTTGACGTATTCGGCGTGGACAAGGTCCGTATACTCCGCTGACCAGCCTTTGCCTTCGTCACAATCCTGCAGCTTTTCCTTGAGGAGCGTGAAATCGAGAGCGGCGATGTCGTCGTTTACGAAAGGTCCGACGTTTGCGAGCAGATGCATGGAATCCATTTGGAGGTGAGTTGATGCCACAAAAGCATACCTAATTTCAATAGCGAGCAATCCCAAAACAATTCGCGCCGAGCCATCCTGAAGCCGCGCTCCGGCCACCGAGAGATATCGCGCGATTTGGATTGCCACGATCGATCATCAACGATCCTTTGGGAAGAAGGCGATGAGCGATTATTCTCATGAAGTGTTCGTTAGCTACTGTCGACAGCAACGATGGACCTTGTTCGTTCGAGATCAGTTCGTCCCCCGCTTGTGCCAGCACTTGCACGGGGAAATCGCTCGCGAGGATGTCTTTTTTGACGAAACCTCGATAGGCGTAGGCGCGGCCTGGGAGGAAGACATCCGGGAAGCCCTCTGCCGTTCCAAGGTGATGATCGCGTTTCTCTCCGCCGCCTATTTCGAAAGCGAGTGGTGCCTACGAGAAATGGCCATCATGCTTGAACGAGCTAATCTCATCAACGGACCGGGTCCAGGTGGCCACCCGCTGCTCATTCCCGTGAAAATTGCGGATGGCCATCATATTCCTCCGACGGTGAAGGCGATCCAATATGCGGATTGGATAGATTACGCGGATCCCGATCTACCCCCAGCAAGTGAGCGGGCTTTCAGGTTCGGTTGCGAGGTGCGGCAACTTGTTCAATCAATCGCTTCGTCTCTGGTGTCTCCCCCACCGTGGTCACATGCGTGGAGGCACTTGGACGGCACGACCGTCCTTTCGCAGCTTGCTCCGCCGGTCATAGAACCCAAGCTTCCGAATTTCGTATGACCTTGTCGACATGGAAAACCACAACGACGTCATGACAGGCACGGTCGTTACATTTTACTCCTATAAAGGCGGTGTTGGGCGATCCATGGCGCTTGCCAATGTCGCTTATCTGCTGGCTGAGTCTGGGAAAAGCGTTCTATGTATTGATTGGGATCTGGAAGCTCCGGGACTTGAGAGATATTTCAATGACCTCAATCCAATTCCGCCAGCGCCTGAATATCGAGGCGGCCTCCTTGGAGTATTGGAGCTAGCGACCGTCAAAAACGTTGGTTCCTGGGAAAACTTCGTTGGTCGCGCGAGTACTCCCACCAATGCGATCCACTTTCTATCGAGCGGGGAGCAGGCATCCGATTATCGAAAGCGCTTGGCAGAATTCAAGTGGGACCATTTCTTTGCTGAGAGACGCGGCGGTGAACTCATCGAGGCTTTGCGGGACGCGTGGAAAGCCGCATATGATTACGTTTTGATCGACTCCCGAACCGGGCTGAGTGATGCGGCGGGCATCTGCACGATTCAGCTCCCGGACATTCTCGTCCTCATGTTTTCTGCTAACGAGCAAAGTGTTGACGGTTCCCACTCAGTAGCGACGGCTGTCCGACGCAATCGCAGTTCCCTTCCCTACGACCGAGCGTTCCTGCCGATCATTCCGATCTTGTCGCGATTTGACGAAAAGGAAGAAAGCGATCGGGCTGCCGACTGGAAGAAGCGCATTGCGTTGAAATTTGACGCTTTCTTCCGCGACTGGCTGCCCCGTCGAGTCGACCCGCAAAAAATGCTGGCATGGACGTGCTTACCATACGTTCCTCGCTATAGCTTTGGAGAAGCGCTGGCAGTGAAAGAACAGGGGACGAGCGAGCCCCAGCTGCTTGGCTATTACTACTACGTTTTGTTCCGTCTGCTAGCGACCCGGCTTCGGGAAGTTCGAAGCATCCTCGTTGCGATTGGCATCACAGATGCCGCGGCGGAACCCCTCCTGCCTGACGATGACGGTTTACGCGCGGCGCTGCGTGCGGATACCACCTACGCCCGAAGGAAACTTGACGAAATCTGTGACTTTGCAGCTGAGGATCTGGCGATGGTGATCGCCGCGCTCCGCAGACTTGCTGACGAAAGTGAGCGCTTGCAACGTCTGAGCGACTCGGAGGAGATCATTCGCCGGAGCACGCAGTTATCCCACAGCTTCGGGGCCGATCGGCCCGAGCAAACGGCGCAGCTTATCACCCAGCATGCAGGATTGTTGTGCAAGATGGGACGGCGGAACGAAGGGGAGGCGAAATACAAAGAGGTTTTAAACTTTGTCGAAAATACCTTCGGAAAAGGTGAACGCCTTTCACAGGTGCTCGCCGAGTTCGCGGCGTTTCTGGAGAAGAACGAACGGATTAAAGAGGCGGAAGACTGCCACCGCGCAGCGTTGAAGTGCGCTGAAGCGGCATTCAATCCGGGCGACACTCGCCTCGCGGCAAATCTCGTTGTATTCGCTAAGTTTCTGAGCGACGCCGGTGAGAAACTAAATGATGTCAGCCGTAAGACTGAGGCAATTGAGTCTTTGAATCGAGCTATCGCGATCTTCAGATCGACGGCGCTGACACCAGAAGCAGCCTATGATGCCGCGCTAGATACCGCTCTTCAGCGCCTCCATCAGCTATTTGCTGATTTGGGACGGTACGAAGAGTCGCTTTCCCCAGCAGCGGAATTGGTCCAGCGCATTGAGGCTCGAAAACATAAAGATTTGCGCGCCCTTTGCGACGCGCTGGAGCAGCACGGCTGGGCACTGGAGCTATTTAAGGGTCAATATGCAGAGGCGGAAAGCTTGTATCGTCGTTCGCTGGCGATCAAAGAGAAAAATTGGGGAGCGGATTCGATCACGTTTGGTCTAACTTGCTTGAAGCTTGCCGAAGTTCTTTCCCTTCGGGGAAATTACGATGAAGCAGGGCAAATATGTGAGAGGGCGTTGAGAATAAACGAAACAAATTTGGGGGATAATCATCCTGAAACGGCAAACGTATTGGCGACTTTGGCAGAACTGCAAAGCGCGCAAGGCTCCCTCGCAGAGGCGGAGCAGTATCTCAGACGCGCAACGGCGATCAGGGAGTGCGCATTCGGTTTGGGGCACCGCTGGGTCGCACTTTCCTACAATCATCTTGGTTTGTTCCTTGGTGCGCACGGGCATCTTAGAGAGGCAGAAGAACTGCATCGGAAAGCGATGGAGATTGACCTCAAGAATTATGGCTCAAATCATCCTGAGGTGGCCTTCGATCAGCTTTGCTTGGCGGGGATTCTCTCGGCGGGAGGCAGAACTGATGAAGCGGAGCAGCTTTGGCTGAAAGGTTTCCCGCTATTCGAGCACGCGCATGGTGCCAACCATGAGGAGGTGGCGAGGAAACGTGTTGAGTATGCTCAGCATCTTGCTAGGACCGATCGACTGGAAATCGCAGAGGCTGAGATTGCCAGGGCCGTGAGCGTCCTCAAAAACTCACTTGGCGCAGGCCATCCGCATACGAAAAACGCTGAGGAAATTTCCGGCCGAATTCGTCAACGCTTACATCAGCTTCAGTCACTTGAAATTTGACTATCTCACGATAAGTCAAAGGGCCATCGACGTAGAAGCCTTCATTCCACGAATGGGTAGCGCTCGTGGAGAGTCCCGACATGCGCGAGCGCGACAGCGGAAGAACTTCACTGCTGAAAATATAACCCCCGGCCCCGGAGTAATTGCGATTCTCCGCTCGGGACACACTCACCTTGTTCTATCCCATGCCGCAAGACGCAGACCCAGTTAGGCGCTCGGCCTCCTTGAGTACGTCGCGCTCTCGAAAGCGCAGCACCAAGTCCGCTGTTCGAGTCGAACCCTGTTGGTGCGATACATGGGAATAGGTTGTAGTGTCCCAGCGCATCACTCCGCTCGCTTAGCTCTGAGCTCACGCACAAGCCGCTCCGCCTTGGACGTATCCTCATCCGCCGGACCCACCATTCGCAACAATCCTTCATAAGCTTGCTGAGCGAGCTTATAAGCCTCTGCTTCCTGACCTTCTTCCTTCAGGAGCAACGCTAAGCTGTATGCGGTTTCGCAAGTGTCAGGATGGTCCCTGCCAAGCTGACGCTCCCTCCCTTCCAGAGCGCTCCTGTAGAGCTCTTTTGCCGCCGCTACGTTGTTCGAGTCGCGCAGCATCGCCGCGAAATGATGGAGAGTATTAAGCGTGTAAGGGTGGTCTTTTCCGTGAGCGCTCTTTCTCGCCTCTAGCGCGCGTTCGAAATACTGCTTCGCTGCCGAGTAGTCTTTCTTCGTTGCGAGCAGAACAGCGAAATCGTGAACGCTCGTCAATGTAGACGGGTGCACAGGTCCGCGCGTGCGCTCCCTCTCATCGAGTGCGCGTTTGAGCAGATCTTCCGCTTCGTTCTTCTGCCCCGTCTTGTTTAGGAGCCGTCCTAGGTTAGCCATGCTGGTGAGAATAGATGGGTCATCGTTCTTCAGCTTCCGCTGTTTGATTTCCAGCACGCTCCTAAAAAGTTCTTCCGCCTCCACATATCGCTTCCTCTTGCTCAGAAAAATCCCCAGATTGTTCATACCTATCAATGTTGACTTATCCTCCGGCGCGTTAGGTTTTCTTATTTCCAACACCCGGCGGTACAGCTTCTCTGCCTCGACAT
>DASVRY010000639.1:0-3428 GCA_036388395.1 Chthoniobacteraceae bacterium | reverse complement strand
GAGACCATGAGCTGAGTTCCCGTTCGCGTCCGGGTGGACGATCGATGCGGAAAAAGTTGGCGCGCCATCGGGTGCCAGAGATCGGCGCTTCGCCGGCCACTTCGGAAAATGGAATCGCTAATTCCGCGTTCCAGCCGGTCGTGGTCCGTCGCACCGCAGTTTGAAGACCCTCGCAATTCCAAGCGAAGTTCTTCGCATAGCCGCTGCGGTTCCGCCTCAGCACCAGATCGCAAACAGCGTTGAGCGGATTCACCTCGATCTCGAAGTAACTCTCGAGATCACCCACAGGGTCGCGAAACACCTCGACCACTTCCTCGGTGTAAAGCGGCGCATCGCGAGCGGTGAGAGTCGCCCAAGGCTCCCGATCATCGCACTCGAAGAGCAGGCGCAACTCGCTCTCCGACCATCCGACCCGGAGACGGGTCGCCTGCTCCGGCAGCGCACCAGTGACCGTCTCGAGAAGTTGAACCGGTTGAATGCCACTCCACGGGATAAACCCTGGACCTGCGGCAATGTCCCCGAAGATCCCCCGCTCACATCGGATAGTCGGCAGTGAGTTTTCGCTACTCATCAGCACACACGTCGGGACGCCAGGAAGTCGGTGATACGGCGGAACCCTGCGGCGAGTCTGTGGCTGGTGTGAGAGCTGTTTCCGCAAGACGCGGAAACCAGCACTCGAGACGAGTGCGCTCCCAGAGTTCTCGTACGGTGCCTTCCGGCACCGGCCTAGCTCGGCGGCTGGAGCATGAAGATGCTCGCGACCGCTCCGGCAAACACCAAAATCGCCAAGCCGGCGAGTGCAAACACCGCGGTGCCCACTGGGTCCTTCTTCTTTTTCTTCGTCTGGAACGGTGAAGCGTTCGAGAAATCCGCTGGGCGCACGCTAGACTCCGCCGCGACCGCAACAGGTTCGTCTTCCACCGGCAGCGGACGCGTATCCGCGCTGTCCGATTCGTAAATCGTCTCGATATTCCCGAAGCGGATTCGGTCGCCACCGGTAAGGCGATGCTCTTCCCCTTCCCCAAGCGAATTCCCGTTTACCCGAGTGCCGTTCGTAGAGCCAAGATCGCTCAGGATGTAATCGGTGCCCTCGAAGACGAGCTGCGCATGATGGCTGGAGACAGACGCGTCATCGATCTGGAGCGTATTATCGGCCAATCGACCGATCGAAATGAGGTCTTCGCCGAGTTCGTGCGATACCGCTGGCGCGTCGGGGAGGGATACCTGGAGCTTGGGCATGAAGCGGAAGTTAGCGACCGTGCGGATGCTCTTCAATCAGTTTGGCGAACTGCTGAAAGAAATAGCTGGCGTCATTTGGCCCCGGCGCGGCCTCTGGATGATATTGCACGCTGAAGATCGGCAGCTCCTTGTGCCGCAATCCCTCTACGGTCTGATCGTTTAGGTTGATGTGCGTGACTTCCACGTTCTGCGGCAACGACTCCGCGTCCACCGCAAAGCCGTGATTTTGCGAGGTGATCGTCACTTTGTTCGTCAGGAGGTCTTTCACGGGCTGATTGCCCCCGCGATGACCGAACTTCAGTTTGAAAGTCTTTCCGCCAAGGGCGTAGCCGAGCATCTGGTGCCCGAGACAGATCCCGAAGATCGGGGTCTTCCCCATGAGTCCGCGGAGATTCTCGTGCACATAGCCGAGAGCAGCCGGATCACCGGGGCCGTTGGAAAGGAACACGCCTTCCGGCTTCATCGCGAGCACATCCTCTGCCGAGGTGTCCGCCGGAACGACCCTCACTTTGAATCCCTCCTGACGCAGCCGGCGCAGGATGTTGCGCTTCATGCCAAAATCGTAGGCGACGATGCTGTGCTTCGTCGGCGGGAGCTTGTCGAAGACTTCGCCGTTCTCGTTGAAATCAGCATTGTCGCCATCGCCCTTCACAATCGTCCAGCGGCGGCTCAGCGTGTCCTCCGGGTCCCAGTCGTAAGCGGCAGCAGGCGTGACTTCCTTCACGTAATCCATGCCGATCACGCCATCGCCTTCCTTCGCGCGGCGGACTGCTTCTTCCGGGGAAATGTCCTCGCTTGTCAGGCAGCCTTTCATCGCGCCTTTGTCGCGCAAGTGCCGCGTGAGCGCCCGCGTGTCGATCCCCTGGATGCCCGGAATGTTCCAGCGCTTCAGGTAATCCTCCAGCGTGCCGGAGGAGCGCCAGTTGCTCGGCACCGGGCTCAGCTCTTCGATGATGAAGCCGCGCACGTGCGGCGAATCGCTTTCCTGGTCGAGTTCGTTGACGCCGTAATTTCCGATCAGCGGGTAAGTCATCGCCACGATCTGACCGCGATAGGAGGGGTCGGTGAGCACCTCCTGATAACCGGTCATGGAGGTATTGAAGCAGACTTCGCCGACCGACGAGGCGGTCGCGCCAAAGGCTTCGCCGGTAAAAGTCCGGCCGTCTTCAAGGGCGAGAATTGCGCGCATGTAGATCGCTAAAATGCGCAAGCTCACCCGGCAGGCGAAGGAAAATGTGCAACTCGGCCCATTTCCCTCGTGCGACGAGCTCCAGCGCGCGGCGGAAGAGCCCTAAGCGCCGGTCCGGTGGATCTCCGAGCAACAGCTCCGTAGGCTGCGCTCTATGGACCAGACCAGTCGCGACTTCCTTTACGCACTCATCCGCACTGCTTCCCCGACCGGCGGGGAACAGCCCATCCAGCGGAAAATCCATGCCCGGTTCAAAGACATCGCGGACAGCATCGAGCCAGATGTGCATGGCAATCTGATCCTTGCGCTCAACCCCGGCGCGAAGCGCAAGGTCATGCTCGCGGGCCACTGCGACCAAATCGGCTTCCTCGTGAAGTACATCTCGCCGGAAGGCTACATCTACCTCGACGCGCTCGGCGGCACAGACTCGGGTGTCGTGCTCGGGGAACATCTCGTGATCCACGCTAAATCTGGGCCGATCGAAGGCGTGATCGGCCGCAAGCCGGTTCATCTGCAAAAAGGTCCCGAGGTCCAGCAGATCCCGGTGAAGGACAAAATCTGGCTCGATATCGGCGCGAAGGACGAGGCTGAAGTGCGGGAACGCGTGGCCATTGGTGACTACGTGACTTTCCGACTCGAAGTGACCGAGCTGTGCGGTGACCTGATCTCTGCTCCCGGCCTCGACAACAAGGCGGGCCTTTACGTCTGCCTTGAGGCGTTTCGCCTCTGCGCCGAAGCCGGCTGCGAGGCCGGGCTGTATGTCGTGAGCACTGTCCAGGAGGAGATCGGTTCACGCGGCGCCTCGACGGCAACGAGCAAGCTCTCACCCGATGTCGGCATTGCCGTGGATGTGATCCCCGCCACCGATGATCCGGGTTACGATCTGCCGCCCCAGCAATACGTCCCGTGCAAACTGCGCGAGGGTCCGACGATTTCCACTGGGCCTAATACCAACCGCGTCGTTGAAGAGATGCTGCTCAAAGCGGCAGAACGCATCGGA
>DASVRY010000638.1:0-7301 GCA_036388395.1 Chthoniobacteraceae bacterium | reverse complement strand
GGAAGCACTCGCGCTGGTGGAGCTGGACGACCGGATGGATCATTTCCCTTCGCAGATGTCCGGGGGTCAGCAGCAGCGTGTTGCCATCGCCCGCGCCATCGCCAAGCGGCCTGAGGTGTTGCTCTGTGACGAGCCGACCGGCGCGCTCGACGTGAAGACCGGCATCACCGTGCTCGAGGCGATCGAGCACGTGAACCTGGAGCTCGGCACTCTCACGGTCGTCATCACCCACAATGCCGTGATCGCCGACATGGCGGATCGGGTGATTCATCTTTCCGACGGGCACATCGTCGAGATCTCGGAGAATCGGAACCGGCGGCCGGTGCGTTCGCTGGCTTGGTGAGCCGATGATCGTTCATCCGCTTGATCTGAAGCTCCTCCGCGACCTGAGCCGCATGAAAGGCCAGATGGTCGCCGTGGCACTGGTCATGGCTTGCGGGCTCGCGATGATGATCATGTCGCGGAGCCTGATCCTCTCGCTCGAGTCGACCCGTGCGGCCTACTACACCGGCAACCGCTTCGCGGATGTCTTCTGCGACTTAAAGCGCGCACCGAACGCATTGCGTCCGCGGCTCGCAGAGATCGCCGGCGTGGCCGCAGTGGAGACACGCGTCTCGGGAAAGCTCACGCTCGATCTACCCGGGCTCGCGGAGCCGGCGGATGGCGCGATCCTCTCGCTGCCGGAAGATCGTCCACAGCAACTAAATCTGCTCTATATCCGTCGTGGGCGGCTGCCGGAGCTTGGCTCGCATAATGAAGTCGTGGTCGGGGAAGCGTTCGCCAATGCGCACAGCTTCAAGCCCGGCGACACTATCGATGCGACCATCTATGGTGCGCACCAGCGACTGAAGATCGTCGGCATCGTGCTCTCGCCGGAGTATGTCTTCGAGGCGCGTGCTGGTGAGGCGCTGCCCGACAACAAACGCTTCGGCGTTTTCTGGATGAACGAGCGGGAACTCGCCAGCGCCCTGGAGCTCGATGGCGCCTTCAACAGCGCCGTGTTCGATGTCGCCCCCGGTGAGCCGCTTCCGCCGATCATGGCGGAGATCGATCGCGTGCTCGCGCCATACGGCGGGCGAGTCGCCTATACCCGGAAGGATCATGCGTCCGCGCTGAAGCTGGACGATGAGCTGATGATCCTGCGCGGCCTTTCCGTGGCCTTTCCGACTGTCTTCCTGAGTATCGCTGCCTTCATGAGCAGCGCGGTTTTGTCGCGGCTCGTCCGGCTGCAGCGGGAGCAAATCGCGCAGCTCAAAGCCTTCGGTTATTCATCATGGCAGGTGGGCGTCCATTACCTGAAGTTTGCGGTGGTGATCGTGACGCTTGGCACCATCATCGGCGGAATTGCCGGGCTGCTTCTCGGCTCCGCTGTCGTCCAGCTCTATCATCAGTTCTTCAAGTTTCCGTTGCTCGTCCTTCATCCGGATTGGCGGATGTTTGGCGTGGCCTTTGTGCTCAGCGCAGGCGCCGCGTTCCTCGGAGTGATCGGCTCCGTGCGGCAGGCGGTGAGCCTTCCGCCAGCGGAAGCGATGCGGCCGGAGCCACCTGCGGAATACCGGCGTTCGCTGATGGAGCGCCTCGGGCTTTCGAAGCTCGTCGGCACTTCCTTCCGCATGGCTCTGCGGAATCTCGAACGGCGCCCCTGGCAGGCCTTCTTCACTGCATTCGGGCTCGCCCTTGCGACTGGTATCCCGATCGTGCCCGGCTCATTTCGCGACGCAATCGATTACCTGCTAACGTTTCAATGGAGCCTCGCGCAGCGTCAGGACGTGACGGTCAGCTTCATCGAGCCAGGCTCCGCCAGCGCGCTCAGTGATCTGCGGCACCTTCCCGGCGTGATGACCGCGGAACCATTTCGCGCGGTGCCAGCGCGGCTCCGCTATGGTCACTCCTCCCGGCGCCTGGCGGTCACTGGGCTCACGCGGGACGCCACTTTGAATCGTCTACTCGACGCGCGGGAGCGGCCCGTGGAATTGCCTGCGGACGGTCTTCTGCTCTCGGCAAAGCTTGGCGAAATTCTCGGAGTGAAACCGGGCGACACGGTGCAAGTCGAAGTGCAGGAAGGCCGTCGACCGGTGCGCACGGCAGTGGTGCAGGGCCTCGTCACCGACTACACGGGTATCGCGGCCTACATGGAGATTGGAGCGCTGCGCCGGCTCATGCGCGAAGGCGGCACGATCAGTGGGGCGCATCTCGCGGTGGATCAGGCGAAATGGCCGGAGTTCCTCGCGAAGGTCAAGGAAGCGCCGCGCATCGCCTCGGTGGGCATCAAGGAAGCGGTGCGCCGGAGCTTCCGCAAAAGCACGGGCGACATGCTTGGCACGATCACCACGATCTACTTTTCCTTCGCCGTGATCGTCTCGTTCGGAGTCGTCTACAACAGCGCCCGCATTGCTTTGTCCGAGCGCAGTCGTGACCTCGCCACCCTGCGCGTTGTTGGCTTCACCAAAGGCGAAGTCGCCGCCGTGATGATCGGCGAACTCGCGCTGCTGACCATCGTTGCTCTGCCGGCGGGGCTCTGGATCGGCACTCAGCTCGCGACCTTCATCGTCACCGCCGCGAGCACCGAGTCGGTGCGCATGCCGCTCATCCTCACCACTCGCACCTACGTGAGCGCGGTGCTCGTCGTTTTGACCTCCGCCACTATTTCCTTCACCATCGTCGCCCGGAGCATTCACCAGCTCGATCTCCTTGGAGTCCTCAAAGCCAGAGAATGAACACCACTTCCACCACGCCCGCCAAAGCCGCCGCCCCGCGACCGGTGTCCACCCGCCGCCGCGAAAAGCCTCGCCGTTTTCTGCCCTACCTCATCGGGGCTGTCGTGCTCCTGCTGATCTTCCTTGCCCTTCGCCCAAAGCCGCTCCGCGTCGAGATTGGCAAAGTCGTCTCCGGTCCGCTGACTGTTTCCGTCCTCGAGGAAGGCAAGACGCGCATCCGGCACCGTTACGTTATCTCACCGCCGGTCAGTGGCTATCTTAACCGCGTGGAGCTGCGCGCCGGCGACCGCATCGAGGCGGGGAAAACGGTGCTGGCCAAGATCCAGCCGCAAGCCGCGAACTTCCTCGATCCTCGCGCGCGGGCGGAGGCCGAAGCGCGTGTGAAAGGCGCTGAAGCGGGTCGCATGCGGGCCGAGGCCGAAGTGGAGCGGGTCCGGGCCTCGCTGGACCTTGCAAGGAAGGACGCGAAACGCGCGGATGAGCTCCAGCGCAAAGGCGCGGTCTCAGCGAAAGAGTGGGACGCAGCGCGAAGCCAGGCGGAGGTGCTCGCGCGTGAACTGCGCTCAGCAGAATTTGCCGGGCAGGTTGCGGAATTCGAGCTGGTCCAGGCACAGGCCGCGCTCACGCAGGCGCAGAGTCCGGCGACGGAATCGGCCACGCCGCTCGAGATCATTGCGCCGGTTGATGGCTTTGTGCTGGGCGTGAATGAGGAAAGCGCGCGGCCGCTGAGTGCCGGTCAGCCCATCATGGAGGTGGGCAACACGCGGGACATCGAGGCGGAGATCGAGCTACTCTCCAGCGACGCGGTCGGCGTCGCGCCGGGGGCCGAAGTCCTTATCGAGCAATGGGGCGGCGAGCAGCCGTTGCGCGGGAAGGTGAGCGTTGTCGAGCCCGGCGGTTACACCAAGATTTCCGCGCTCGGCGTGGAGGAGCAGCGGGTGAAGGTCCGTGTGGATTTCGTCGACGCGATTCCGGCGGGTCGTGTGCTGGGAGATCGCTTCCGGGTCGAAGCGCGGATCGTTACATGGAAAGCAGACAAGGTCCTGCAGATCCCAACAGGTGCGCTCTTCCGCCGCGGCAACGACTGGATGACCTTTGCCGTGGACGGTGGCAAAACGCAGCTCGCGAAAGTCGAGATTGCGCACAACAACGGCATTGCCGCTGAGGTCCGATCGGGCCTGCACGAGAGTCAGGAGGTCGTTTTGCATCCGCCCGATGCGGTCACGGAAGGATCACGAGTCGCGAAGCGCGGCGACTGAGTCCTCGAAGATACGGTTCTGTTCTTTGGATCGGCGAACCTGTTCGGAGGCGAGGGGGTGGAAAGTTCGTCCTGGCGGGCCGCCAGCACCAGCACTCTGCTCGCCCACCCTGCAACCTCTCTAGTCCCCTCCGCCTCCTCGGACGAGTGCGCTCCCCGGAACTCCCGGAGCCGCGCCGCAAAAGAAAAGCCGCCCCGGCGAACCGGAGCGGCTTTTGCTAAGTAACTGAAGGCTCGCTTAGTAGCGGTAGTGCTCGGGCTTGTATGGGCCGTCGACGTTCACGCCGATATATTCAGCCTGACGCGGAGTCAGCTTCGTGAGCTTCACGCCGATCTTCTCGAGGTGCAGGCGCGCGACTTCTTCGTCGAGCTTCTTTGGGAGGATATAGACACCTGGCTTGTAGATGTCCTTGTTCTTCCAGAGATCAAGCTGCGCAAGCGTCTGGTTGCTGAAGCTGTTGCTCATCACGAACGACGGATGCCCTGTGGCGCAGCCAAGGTTCACAAGGCGGCCTTCGGCGAGGAGGAAGACTTCCTGGTTCTCGGCGAACGTGTATTTATCCACGCCGGCCTTGATGTTCGTGCGCTTCACACCGGGATAGTTGTTCAGCTTGTCGACCTGAATCTCGTTATCGAAGTGGCCGATGTTCGCGATGACTGCCTGATCTTTCATCTGCGTCATGTGCTCGATTGTGATCACGTCGACGTTGCCAGTCGTGGTGACATAGATATCGCCGCGGCCGAGCGTCTCTTCAATCGTCGTCACTTCGTAACCTTCCATCGCTGCCTGGAGCGCATTGATCGGATCGATCTCCGTCACGATGACGCGCGCGCCCTGCCCGCGGAGCGACTGTGCGCAACCCTTACCCACATCGCCGTAACCGATCACGACGGCAACTTTGCCGGAGATCATCACGTCGAGCGCGCGGTTCAGACCGTCGACGAGGGAGTGGCGGCAGCCGTAGAGATTGTCGAACTTCGACTTCGTCACGGAGTCGTTCACGTTGAAGGCCGGGATGAGGAGCTTGCCGGCTTCATGCAGCTTGTAGAGGCGATGCACGCCGGTCGTCGTCTCCTCGGAAACGCCGCGCCATTCCTTGACCAGCTCGTGGAAGATGTAGGGATTCTCCGCGTGGATCTTGTTGAGCAGGTCTTTGATGACCTTCTCTTCGTGCGACTCGGAGGGGCTGTTCACCCAGTCGTCGCCTTCTTCGAGCTCGTAGCCTTTGTGGAGGAAAAGAGTCACATCGCCGCCGTCATCGACGACCATCTGCGGGCCTTTGCCTTCGGCGTTCACGATCGCACGCCAGGTGCAGTCCCAGTATTCCTCGAGGCTCTCGCCTTTCCACGCGAACACCGGCACGCCAGCCGCCGCGATGGCTGCTGCGGCGTGATCCTGAGTGGAGAAAATATTGCAGCTCGCCCAACGCACATCGGCGCCGAGATCGACCAGCGTCTCGATGAGCACCGCGGTCTGGATCGTCATGTGCAGCGAACCCGTGATGCGCACGCCCTGCAGCGGCTTTTCCGCGGCGTATTTCTGGCGGATCGAGATGAGGCCGGGCATTTCCTTCTCGGCGATCACGATTTCTTTGCGGCCCCATTCGGCGAGGCTGATGTCGGCGACTTTGTAGTCCTGAGTGTTCGGTGCGGTGGTCGTTGTAGGCATAAGTAAGCGGAGTTTTCTGGAGAGGGAACGGCGCCCGCCTCGAAGCGGACGCATCTACCCATCGTGATGGGATGATATATCAACTCCAGAGCTGGAACCGTCAACCGCCATTTCCACCTGCGAGACTGTGGACGCTGCGCGTGCGAGACGTGGTAAACGCCCCCGCGGCGATTTCCAGCCGAGGCCCGAGTTGGGCTGGGTTATACATGTTGCCCCCGCGATCCGCGCTGAGCGGCTGGAGAGCCTTCCGCCGTTCTGCAGTTCAGGCGCAGCTGGCGGGAGCGGAACCTTCAACACCCAAACTCCTCCAAATTCTTTCATGAAGCAGCGATCCTCCTCACTTCGCCCCTTCGTTCGACCTCAGGCGTTGCTGGCCGTCCTGATCCTCGCCGGTGCAGCGGCGGCTTCTGCTGCTCCAGCAGTGACTCCGGCACTGATCGACGAAAGCAAGGTCGCGCAGACGTTCTACGTTTCACCCGAAGGCAGCGATGCGAATTCCGGCGGCAAGGAGAAGCCCTTCGGCACGATCCAGAAAGCCGTGGATGCTGCTGCCGGTAAAGCCACGAAGATCATCCTGCAGGATGGCGTGTACCGCCATTACGTGGAGATCGGCAAAGGCGACAACCTGCTTATCTTCGAGGCGCAGAATCCCGGGAAGGCCATCATTTCAGGCGCGGATATCGTTGCTGGCTGGAAGCAAAGCGAGACACGGCAAGTCTGGTCGCTCGAATGGACGAACAAGTGGGGTCTCAACACCGAGAATGCCTGGTGGGGATCCACAGCTCTGAATCGCCGCCGCGAGATGCTCTGGGTCAATGACGAGCGTTGGACGCAGCGCGTCACTGAGAAAGGCGCCGCCGTTGCTGCAGCAGACTTGAAACCGCGCGAGTTCACGATCGATGAAGATTCTTCACAGGTGCTCCTCCATGCGCCTGCTGGACTCGACCTAAGCACCGCCCGCGTCGAGATGGCCTTGCGTGGCCACGATACGAATCACTATCCACAAACGCAGGCTTACAGCCGCCCGCTGTTCAAGGTGAACGACCACTCGAATCTCGTCCTGCGGGGCCTTGTCATCACCCGGTTAGCGAACGCGATGAAATTCGGCGCAGCGCTGCACATCGAAGGCGATCAGACGCTGAAGAGCGCGGCTGAGTTGCCAAGGAATGTGCTGATCGAAAACTGCAGCGTGACGGAGAACAACGCGATTGGGATGGAAGTGAACAACTACATCAACGTGACCGTGCGGAACTCGAAGTTTAACGACAACGGCCTGCGTGGAGCGGGCATGATCCAGGTCGGCGCTGAGCAGAACACCGACCCGAAAGCAAAGGAGATTGCGCCGCGGAATTACCTCTTCGAGGACTGCGAGTTCAACAGCAACAACTGGCGCATGGCCGGCACCTGGGGCGATATGAACGACGCCGCCGGCTTCAAAGCCTTCGGCCAGTGCGCCAATGGTCTCGTCTTCATCCGATGCAGCTTCAATCGCAACCTGGCGAACGGCTTCTGGCAGGATTACGCGGGCTCGAACACCGTGCTCGATCGCTGCATCATGGAGAATAACAGCGGCACGGGGGCCGGCGGCTACGGAGCGCTCTCCGAAATGACGCGCGGGCCGATCACGATCAAGAACTCGGTGATTCGCAACAACACG
>DASVRY010000637.1:0-5815 GCA_036388395.1 Chthoniobacteraceae bacterium | reverse complement strand
TCAACATCGAACATCGAAGGCAGCATTCCGCGGGACGAGTGATAGCTAAACGCCGCCGTCTATGCTGCGGCGGTGGCGGGGGCGCGGCCGTGGTCCAGTGGCTCCGGAAGCTCCGCGAATTCACCCACCGCAGCGAAGAGTTCGTCGAAGTCTTTATCGAACAAATCACCGATTAGGCAGTCCGTCAGCCGTCCGCGCAGGTGCGGATAGGCTTTCACCACTCGCCCAAAGCTAAACTCTGGATCGTAGAAAGAATAAACCAGCTTCCGTATGTTCTCGATGCCGCGGCAAAGATGTTCCCCATACTCGGAAAACCGGGCGCCGGAGACATCGTTTGCCGTCAATGCAGCATCCACTGCATCGGCAGCCATTTCGCCGCTCTTTAGCGCGAGAAAGACTCCCGAGGAAAATACCGGATCGAGAAACGCGAAAGCATCACCGACGAGCACCAGGCCATCTGCCGCGCAATACTTGGCTCGATAGGAGAAGTCGCTTGTCACCCAGTATTGGCCAAACTGCTCGCCAGGCGCCAGATGCTCGCACAGCCAGGTATTCTTCTCGATCTCACGCTTCATGATCTCGCCTGGCTCGCGAGTATCCCTGAAGAGATAGTCTTTCTCCGCGACCACTCCGACGCTCACGATGTCGTCGCGCAGCGGGATATACCAAAACCAGCCGCGCTCGGGAATGTAAGCCACTGTCGTGGTGCCTTCATCGAGACCCGGGTCGCGCTTCGCTCCGCGGAAGTAAGTCCAGATCGAAACCTTGTTTAGCTTTTGATCACGAACGCGCCAACCTTCACGAATCTGAGCGAAACCTTCGCGCCCAGTGGCGTCGATCGTCACCGGGGCGTAGGTCGTGAAACTCACGCCATCATTACCCGCGGCCTCCACGCCAATCACTGCGCCGCTGTCATTTTTGAGGATGCGGCGCACAGCGGTCTCCTCGTGCACCTCGGCGCCAAGCTCGCGTGCCCGATCAAGTAGCATCAGATCGAAGTCAGAACGCTCGATCTGCCAGGTGGTAGAGGAGGGATGTTCGTAGTGTTGGAAGAAGTAGAAGGGGTGCGACTGCTGCCCATCTGGTCGCACGAACTGCACGCTATATTTCTTGGTATAGCCGACCTCATCCATGCGGTGCACGAGACCCAGTCGCTCCAGCGTAAACCAGCAAAACGGCATCATCGATTCTCCGACGTGATACCGCGGAAATCTCTCCTTCTCCAGCAAGAGCACGCGCCGCCCCTTTTCAGCAAGCAGCGCCGCTGCAGTTGATCCCGCAGGCCCACCGCCGATCACAATGACATCGTAGTGCGTCTGGCTAATCATGCGTGTGCATACGATCTGGTATTCTCCGCCGGACGCAAGACCTCGACGATCTGCGCGAGCACCTGGTTGCTGTCACCCAGCAGCACATTGCTCCGCCCGTAAAATTCGCGTGCGCCATCCACTTGGAAGAGGGCGTTCAGTCCATCGTCCGGCGCGAGCTTGAGGAAAGCGCGAGGCTCGCTGTGATAGCTCACACCGAAGCGATTGAGCAACCCGCCGAGCGGCAGCTTTGCTTCGACGATGAGTTCGCGCAGTTCACCCGCGAACGCGCGTAGATCAATCTCGATGGCGCCGTACTCGACCGGCGATCCGTCTGTGGCGAGACAGAGCAGCACTTCGCGGCGATACGTTTCGGCAGTATGCTCCCGATTTAAGACCCGAAGCACAGTCTCGCTGCCATGATGCTGCTCCAGGCGCGAAGTCATATCACCGGTGTGAACCAATAACTCGCGCGCAACCTGCGGCATCTCAGCAGGCTCCAACGTCTGGAACTGCGCCAAGCTCCGCCCTTCACTGCGGCAGAAGTGGGTCAGCGGATAGAGCAGCTCTGTATCAGCAGCGGCTAACATTACTCAGGTATAGCGGGCGCCTTTGTGCTGCGGGAGGAAGAAGGCGTGCAGCAGGGTGTCGACGCGCAGCAGTGCCTCGCGCGCTAAAACTAGCCAGTCGCCTTGCGCTGTGAGGAGATTCTTCAGTCGAAGATCGTCGAATTGCTGCCGGAAGCGCTCGGCAACGTTAACCCCGAACTTCTGCTGGAAGTACGAGACGCTGATCCGACCGAGCTTCATTTGCAGAATGAACTCACGGATCATTCGCTCCTCCTCGGTCGTCGCCATCGCGCGGGAGATCGGGAGATCGCCGCGTTGGATGGCTTCAAGGTATTGCGTGAATTCTGTTAGATTCTGAAAGTGCGTGCCGGCGATATGCGAGAAAGAGGCTACGCCAAGTCCAATGAGGTCTGCGCCGGTCCAAAGTTGATCGCGGTAGACGAAGTTCGTTTTCTGCGGATCACGCACGACGGTGTAGCCGCTCGTGACCGTCCAGCCGGCTTTCTCCATCTCGGCGAAGGCATAGTCCACCCAGCCGCGCTTCGTCTGCCAATCGGCGACGGGGGCGACCAGCTTACCCTCAGCCTTCATCTGCTTAAAGATGCCGGTGTTATACGGCACCTCCATCTGGTAGATCGTCACGCTATCCGGGGCCATCTCGATCGTCTTGCGGACGTTCTCGCGCCAGTTTTCCTCGGTCTCCTCCACCATGCCGGCGATGAGATCGATATTGATCTGCGGAAAGCCAACGCTGCGGGCAAAGTTATAGGCGCGGTGAATTTCGTTAGTCCGATGCGCGCGGCCATTGATCTCCAGGATGTGGCTGTCGAAATTCTCCACTCCGAGGCTGAGGCGCGTCACTCCGATCTCGCGCAGGGCGGAGAGCTTCTGCTCGGTGAGGGTTCCGGGCTCGCACTCGAAGGTGACTTCTTCCACTTCATCCCACGGCATCAGCTCTTTCATCCGGCTGGTCAGCGACTCGAGCTGGCTAACCGATAGATAGGAAGGGGTGCCGCCGCCGAAATAGACAAACTTCGGCTTGCGTCCCTGCATGAGCGGGGCAGCAGCATAGAGCTTGAGCTCGTCGATGCCGGCATCGAGGTAGCGCTTGATCTCGTCCGCGTTCTTATCTGTATAGACGCGGAAATAGCAGAAGTGGCAGCGCTTTCGACAGAACGGCACGTGAAAGTAAACGCCGAGCGGCACCTGCGGATCTGCCGGACGGTTGAGTAGTTCGCCGACTCGCTCGGCTGTGCTTGCATCCCAGAACGAGAACGGCGGGTAGGTGGCGACGAAGTAGTTCCCTGCCGTCGTGTCGTCCTGTTTTGCTTCGAGGACTTCGAGAATCTCAGTACTCATAGTTAGTTAGCTGGTTTGGCTGCGGCTGGCGCTCCCGCGCTAAAGCAATAGACGTTTCCATCCTCCGCTCCGATGACGATGCGTCCGTCGGATATCGCTGGGGAGGCAGTGAGTGCAGCGCCGATTTCGTAAGCCCAGCGCTCCTTACCATCGGCAAGGCCGACGCTGTAGAGCCGGCCATCCTGTGATCCGACAACCACAGCATCGCCGCAGATGACAGGTGAGCTATCAACCTGGCCGCGGGTCTGGAAATGCCAGAGCGCCTTCCCTGTCGCGCGTTCGATCGCGTGGAGGCGCTTGTCGCGTCCGCCGATGATTACGTGCTCGGCGGTGACAGCAGCGGAGGAGAAATAGGGGAAGTTCCGCTCGCGATACTTCCACTTCATCTCGCCCGCCTTTGGGTCAATCGCGAGGACGATGTTGCCGTAATTCCCCACGTAGGCGAGTCCGTCGAAGACGGCGACAGACGAGGCGATATAGGCTTCCGCATCGATTTGCCGGAGCTCTTTGCCGTCGGCGAGTTGCAGCACGTGGATGAACGAGTCGCAGCCGCCGAAAAGGATTTCGCCGGTCGGAAGAAGCGCCGGGGTTCCGTTGATGTAGTTTTCGGTCGCGTGCGTCCACACTGCCTTCCCGGTTGCTGCATCGATGCAGTGGAGATGCGCATCGTAGCTACCAACGAGGATCCAGTGGCCCTCGCCTGCAGGGTTCTTTGCGTAGTTCGCACCCCCGAGGATCTTATCGCCGGTCTCGTATTTCCATCTGAGCTCCCCCTCCGCGGCGTCGAGCGCGTAAAGGTGAGCGTCGCTCGAGCCGATGAATACTACGCCCCCGAGGACGAGCGGAGTTGCCTCGATCGCGCCTTCTGTCTTGAAGCTCCAGAGCTCTTTGCCCGATGCAAGATCGACGGCGTGGACGATTCCGGCATCGTCGCCGAAATAGACTTTATCCCCGGCAATCGCGGCAGCTCCTTTGACGGGCTTTCCTGCGGTGAAGGTCCAGAGCAGCTCCGCCTTTTCGGGCGCGGCGGCTTGCGCGACGCCTTGCAGCTGCGGCCCGCCACGGTGCATCGGCCAATCGGCTGTGGCGTCCGCGATGGTGAGCAGCATTGTGGCGACAATGGCCGCTGAGCTTAGAAGTTCGTTCCGGCGGGACGCCGAAACCAGCACTCGGGACGAGTGCGCTCCCCTGAGTCGCGACACGATGCTCTCGAGAGTCATCCGAGCACCTCCTGATAGAGCCGTTCAAAGTCTGGAGCAGCGATGGGGCGCGGGTTGAAAGTAGCGGTCCACTGGCTGGCAGCGCTGGCGGCAAGCTCGGGAAGCGCTGGCGCGAGAGCGCCGTTCAGGTGCAAGGAGCCGCGCATGTCGGCCAAGGCGAGCAGCTCCTCGAGTCGGCTGATCAGTTCGTCGATCGAGCCGATGCGAACCACAGCCGCATGCTCGAGGTAAAGCGCGCGGGTCGCTTCGTCGGCGGCGTTGTATGCGATTACTGCCGGCAGCATCACCCCTACGGCTTGGCCATGCACGACGCCGAATGTGGCGGTGAGCGGATTCGCCGCCGCATGTGCGGCACCAAGCATCGAGTTCTCGATCGCGGTGCCGGCAAGCGCGGCGCCGAGCAGCATCAAACCACGCGCTTCCATATCGTCAGGCTGGCGGAGCACCCGCTCCAGACCGGTGAAGCAAAGCCGGAACGCCTCTCGAGAGAACATTGCGGAAAGAGCCGTGCGTTTCTTCGTCACCGCTGTCTCCAGCGCGTGTGCGAGTGCATCGATCCCTGTGCAGGCGGTTACCCGGGGGGGCTGGGAGACGGTGAGTAACGGGTCGAGAATCGCGACATGCGCGGCCGCTTTCGGATCGCCGCAGGCCATCTTCTGATGCGTCTCTTCATCAGAAATCAGCGCGAACGATTGGCACTCGCTGCCGGTCCCTGCGGTGGTCGGAATGGCAATGAGCGGTAGCATCGGCTTCGTCGCTTTGCCGATGCCCCAATAGTCGTGCATGCGCCCGCCATTGGTCAGAATGAAGTTGCACCCTTTCGCCGTATCCATGCTGCTCCCGCCGCCGAGCCCGATGAGCAGATCCGCGCCGCACTCGCCGGCGGCAGCGACGCATCGGTCTACGTCGCCGGTCGTCGGGTTCTCGCGCACTTGATCGTAGATCGTGACGTGCAGCCCCGCAGCTTCGAGGAATGAAACCGCACGCGCAGGATGTCCCGCCGCGGCGATGCCGGGGTCGGTAACGAGCAGCACCTGTTTTCCGCCGAGGTCCCGCGCAATTGTACCGACCTGCTCCAGCGTGTCGTGGCCGAAGACAATCCGCGTGCGAGGCTGGTAGTCGAAGCCGGTGGAGTGCATCAGCTTAGGCGCGTTCGATCGACCGGCGGCGGTAAAGGAACTCGAACATGTTCCCCTCGTGCGGCTGATCCCAGGAGATCTTCATCGTCGGGATCTCGCCGAGATTGAGGCGCTCAATCAGCCCAGAGTCGAGGAGTTGCTCAGTAAACGCCGGGTCTTTCGTGATCGCCGTCACGACGAGCGACGGGCCGATGCGCTGCAGCATCTCATTCTGCGGCACC
>DASVRY010000636.1:0-1945 GCA_036388395.1 Chthoniobacteraceae bacterium | reverse complement strand
ACGGTCTTACCCCGGAGGAGTTTGATCGGATCAAGACCATCCTCGGACGGGAGCCGAACTTCACCGAGTTGGGCATCTTCTCGGTGATGTGGAGCGAGCATTGCTCTTACAAAAACAGCAAGAACGAGCTGCGGAAATTCCCTACAGACGGTGCGGGCGTGCTGGTCAAGGCGGGCGAGGAGAACGCGGGCGTCATCGATATCGGCGATGGCTGGGCGGTGGCGTTCAAGATGGAGAGCCACAATCACCCGAGTGCGATCGAACCGTTTCAAGGCGCCGCGACGGGCGTCGGCGGAATCATTCGCGACATCTTCACCATGGGCGCGCGCCCGGTGTTCTCGCTTAATTCGCTCCGCTTTGGACCGATCACGGGGGAGGGGGCGAATGTGAAGACGAACCGCCGCCTCTTTGCAGGCGTGGTCTCCGGCATTTCGCATTACGGGAATTGCATCGGTATCCCGACAATTGGCGGGGAGGTGTACTTCGACGAAAGCTACGACGGGAACCCGCTCGTGAACGTCTTTTGTCTCGGCGTGTTGCGGCATGAGCAGATCGCGCGGGGTGCGGCTGAGGGTGTGGGAAATCCGGTTTTCTATGTCGGCGCCGAGACGGGCCGTGACGGATTGGCGGGCGCAGCTTTTGCCTCGCGTGATCTCACCGAAGAGTCAAAACAGGATCGGCCGGCGGTGCAGGTGGGCGATCCTTTCCGGGAGAAGCTTCTCCTGGAGGCTTGTCTGGAGCTGCTCGCGACCGACGCGGTCGCCGGAATCCAAGACATGGGCGCGGCAGGCCTTACGTGTTCGACTTGTGAGACGGCCAGCCGCGGCGGCACGGGCGTTGAGATCGATCTCGCGAAAGTGCCGAAGCGTGAGCAGGGCATGACGCCTTACGAGATCATGCTCAGCGAGTCGCAGGAGCGGATGCTGATCATCGTGAAGAAGGGTCAGGAGAAGACGGTGGAGGACATTTTCAAGAAGTGGGATCTGCCGTATGCCGAGGTGGGAGTGGTGAATGAAGACGGGCAAATGCGCGTGCTCGATCACGGCAAAACGGTCGCTGAGATTCCCGCAAAGCAGCTTGCCGATGACGCGCCTCTCTACTCGCGTGAAGCAAAGGCGCGCCCGGTTCCTGCAGATCTTAATCTGGCGACTGTTCCGGAGGCCGATGCTCATGCAGCGCTGTTGCAGCTCCTCGCGCACCCGAGCATCGCCTCGAAGAATTGGGTTTATCGTCAGTACGATCACATGGTGCGGGCAGGCACGATGGTCCTGCCGGGCAGTGATGCCGCGGTCTTCCTCGTCCGTGAGGCGAATAAGATCCTGGCCGCGACAAGCGACTGCAACGCGCTCTACTGCTCGCTGGAGCCACGTGAAGGCGCGCGCATTGCGATCGCCGAGGCGGCGCGGAATCTCGCTTGTGCGGGCGCAAAGCCGCTCGCGGTGACGGACAATCTGAACTTTGGCAATCCGCACAATCCCGAGAACTTCTGGCAGCTCCGCGAGTGTGTGGAAGGGCTCGCGGAAGGGTGCCGCGCCTTCGGGACGCCGGTCACGGGCGGGAACGTGAGCCTTTACAATCAGAACCCCGGCGGCTCGATCGATCCGACGCCAACGGTCGGTATGGTCGGGCTCATCGAGGATGAGCGGCATGTCACCAGCTCGCACTTCAAAAAGGCAGGGGACGTGATCCTTCTCATCGGCGAGCTGGCTGATAGGACCCGTTCGGACCAAGGGCTCGGAGCGACACATTTCCTCAAGGTGCTCCACGGTCGCAAAGAGGGCCGGGTGCCGCGTTGCGATTACGCTCACGAGATAGCGGCGCAGGAGGCGCTTCGTGCGCTCATCAAATCGCGTCTCGTGCAGAGCGCGCACGATTGCTCCGAGGGCGGCCTGGCTGTGGCGCTGGCGGAGAGCTGTCTATCGAGTCCGACCGAGCAGATCGGCGC
>DASVRY010000635.1:0-6996 GCA_036388395.1 Chthoniobacteraceae bacterium | reverse complement strand
TACACGGATGAAACACGGATGGGGAGAGGAGAAGGGACACCCTCAGCCGCCATCGGCTTTTATCTGTGTTTCATCTGTGTCGATCTGTGGCTCAAATTCCGGGTTCCGATGCGCTGCGGTCTAGGCTCCCGTGCCCAGCATTGGCTCGACCCGCACAGCCTCCTCGGCCAGCAGCACGGGAATGCCATTGCGGATAGGGTAAAGCACCGCACCGTCAGACCGACGGAGGGCTGCGTTCAGTGGCTGCCCTGCATTGTCGCGACGGCCGATCAGCTCCTCCGGCAGCGCCACGCGGAGCGCCTGGCGCGTCACTGGGCAGCTCAGGAGCGCAATGAAGTCATCATCGAGAGGTGGCTGGCTCATCGTTCGAGCTCAGTAGCTAAACCCATTCGCCCGCACCCGGACCATGGATTCCTGCCCCTCGTGCTGGAGCACGCCATCCAGCACCTCGGCGACATAGACCACGTGATCGCCGGTGGACAGCTTCCCGGTGACTTTGCAAAGGAGAAACGCCCATGCCTCGGCGAGCTGCGGAACGCCGTGCGCATTCTCGACGAGCTCATGGCCGGCGAAGGCTTCCGCACCGCCGCCGCGCGCGAACGATTTAAGAAGCGCGTTGTTGTCTTTGCTCAACACGTGAAGTCCGAAAACTCCCGGGCCGTCCAAAGCCGCAATGATCGGCCGCCCTTGCCCCACCGCGACGGAAACCATCGGTGGCTCGAACCCAGCCTGCTCGACGAAGCTGCACAACATTCCAATCGGTCCTTCCTCGAGGCGTGCCGTGGCGATGTAGAGCCCGCTGGCGATTTTTCCGAGGGCGGGAGCGATGCGTTCGCGGTTTTCCATGTGTGCCGTGGATGCTCCGGTGAACCGCTCCTGCGGACAAGGAAAAGTGGGCGTGATTGGTGCGAGGTGCACATCCCTGATTTGATAAGTCTGAGAGACGCTGAGCGACGCAGGCTTCGCAAATCGCACACTTGCGCCCGCGATGGACCGGACCGGGAGGTCCGCTGCGACAGACCTCTGGTCTGTGCTCCCCAGGAAGCGCGTAGCCACACAATCTCTGAAGGGGAGCACAGGTCTCCCGACCTGTCGTTGCACACCTCCGGTGGGCAACACCGCACGCTGACAACCATCTCAGCTCGGTGTTTCTCCCCCTTCGAGCCTTCGAACTTTCGAGCTGATCACACTGCGCAACTCGGGTGCAGCCGCAGCACCGCGCCTAGCTGCTACTTACCGATGCAAAAGGTGCTGAAGATCTTCCCGAGAATCTCCTCTGTATCCACGCGGCCAACCACCTCCCCCACCCCATCCAACGCTGCACGCAGCTCTTCAGCGACAAATTCCGGCGAAAGCCCGCTCGTCAGAGCCTCACGTGCCGCCGTGGCAAAGTCGCGCGCTTGCTGCAGCGCTGCCTGATGCCGCGCATTGATCGCCAACGACCAATCCCGCGGTGCGCCAGCCTCTCCGCCAATCCGCGCCATGATCGCATCGGCGAGCTGATCCAGCCCTTCATTCTTCAAGCACGAGATTCGCACCGCCTCGACGCCGCTCCACGAGGCGTGTTCCCCGAGATCGGCTTTGTTCAAGACAAGCACGTGCAAGGACGGCAGCTCGCCTTGTGCAAGCGCATCGCTCTGTGCTGACTCACGTGACTCGCTTCCATCCACCACCTCCAGCGCGAGGTCCGCCCGCCGGAGCTGCTGCCGCGTGCGCTCGATCCCCGCGCGCTCGATCTCATCGGTGGTGTCGCGAAGCCCGGCGGTGTCGATCAGCTTGATCGGCAGCCCACGCAGATTGATCACCTCCTCAATGGTGTCGCGCGTCGTTCCAGGTGTGGCGCTGACGATCGCCCGCTCTTCGCCAAGCAGCAGATTCAAGAGGCTCGATTTGCCGACATTCGGCGCGCCGCAGATCACCGTCCGCAGACCTTCGCGCAGGATCTTCCCCTGCCCCGCTGTGGCGAGGAGCGCATCGATCCCGGCTCTTGCAGCGTCGAGGCGCGCGAGCAAAGCTTCGCCCGTTTCCGGGTCGATATCTTCATCCGGGAAATCGATGTAGGCCTCGATGTGCGCGAGCAGCCCGATGAATTGCTCCCGCAGCTCCCGAATGCGTTCGCCGAGCCGTCCCTCGAGCTGCTCGCTCGCCGCGCGAAGTGCGAGATCGGTTTGCGCGGAGATCAGATCCATCACCGCCTCGGCCTGAGTCAGGTCGAGCTTGCCATTGAGAAATGCGCGCTGAGTAAACTCGCCAGGATGCGCCGAGCGCGCCCCTTTGCTCAGGAGCAGCTCGAGAATGCGCCGCGTGACGAGCAGCCCCCCGTGACAGCCGATCTCGACGACATCCTCGCCGGTGTAGCTCGCCGGCGCGCGGTGGACCGAGACCAGCACGTCATCCAGCTTCCGATCGCCGGCAAAGATCGCGCCGAAGTGCTGAACCCGTGGCGGCATTTCGCTGGGGCGCTTCCTGGCGCGAAACACCTCGTCCACAACGGCAATAGCGGAGGAGCCGCTCATCCGGAGCAGAGCGATGGCGCCCTCACCGAGCGGCGTGGAGATGGCTGCGATCGTGTCGTTCACACGTCGAGTTTAGAGACCTGCGCGCTTGCTCGAGGCGCCGATCGCCCGTTCACACCGTCGCGAGGTTCGCAGCTGCGGCGATCTCCGGCACGGCGCGCAGCTCTTCGAGGAATCGGGCGTTCTGCTCAGCGGTGCCGATCGAAACGCGGATCCACTCCGGCAAGCCATACGCGTTCATGTCCCGGACAATTACGCCCTCGCGCATGAGCGCCTGGAAGACCGCCCGCCCGTCGCCGACTTTCACCAGCACGAAGTTCGCGAAACTCGGCACATACTCGAGACCGAGGGCGGCGAATTCCTCCTGCATCGCCGTGCGTTCGGTGATCGTAAGTTCGCGCGTCTGGCGCTGGTGTTCATCGTCCGCGAGACCGGCGAGCGCCCCCGCCTGCGCGATGCCGTTGGCATTGAAAGGTTGACGCGTTTTCTGCAGCACTCCGATCAGCTCCGGATTCGCGAGGCCGTAGCCGATGCGCAGATTGGCCAGCCCTTGAATCTTCGAGAAGGTGCGGAGCACGACCACGTTCCGGCCTTCGCGGACATACTTCAGCGTGTCCGGTGGATTCTCCAGAAACTCGTAATAGGCTTCGTCAAACACGACGACCACATGCTCCGGCACCTTTGCCATGAAGCGATCGATCTCCTCCTGAGAGAGCAGCGTGCCGGTCGGGTTGTTTGGATTCGCAATGAAGATCTGTGCCGTCTGCGGGGTGATCGCCGCCGCCATTGCATCGAGATCGTGGGCAAAGCCGGGATCTTCCACCTCGACCACGCTCGCTCCGAAGAGCGTGGCCATCAGCTTGTAAACGACGAAGGCATGACGGGCGGTAATCACCTCCGCCCCAGGCCGGAGAAACGCGTGTCCGATAAACTCGATGATCTCGTTCGAGCCGCAGCCGAGAATGACGTTCTCCCGCTTCAACCCGGTCTTCGCCGCGATTGCCTCGCGCAGATAGTAGCCGCCGCCATCGGGATAGAAGTGCGCGCGCTCGAGCGCTTCCCGCATTGCGACGAGAGCCTTCGGAGATGGGCCGAGCGGGTTCTCGTTCGAGGCGAGCTTGATGATCTCGTGCGGCTGCAGACCGAGTTCGCGGGCGACGTCTTCGATCGGCTTCCCCGGCTCGTAGGAGACCAGCTCACGGAGCCATGGATTCGCTTGATTCCAAATCGACATAAGGGCGGCGACGGTAGCTGAACGCAGGCGCAATGCGAGCGGCACTTTGGGTGAGGAGAGAAGAAAACGCCGAACGTCGAACGCTCAACGTCGAACGCCGAAGTATTCAACCCCACGAGCTAACCCGCGCCCGCCCATTCTGAACTTCGGCGTTCAGAGTTCGGCGTTGGGCGTTCGGCGTTTGCTTCTCTCCCGCGCCTCAATCCTCCTCATCCGGCCCCCAGAGGTGCTCCTTCGTCCACTTCTTCTCATACAGCTTGCAGAGGCCGAGCGCCGGCGCGACCCCGCCGGTGTAGGAAGCGGCCGTGGTGTATTGCTTGTCCTCGTCGTAGGTCCCGACCGCAACCACGACATGATCAAAGTGCTCGCTCAAAAGTTCAAACACCCGGTCCATCACGTCCTGTTGCGCTTGGTTCATGACGAAAAGTTGGCCGGGAGAGGCTCGGAGGGAAAGCGGAATACGCAGGCGACGGGCGCATTCCGCCACCGATTCACGCAGATTGCGCCTGACTTCGCCGCAGCGGTGCCCTTAGCGTTCAGGGATGAAACGTTTCCTCCTCCTGACCCTCCTCGCTCTTCCGCTCGGCGCTTTTGCCGCTGACGCCAAGGATGGATGGGTGCCTCTCTTCGACGGCAAATCGCTGGAAGGCTGGAAGGCGAACGAAAATCCCCAGACCTTCTCGGTGAAGGATGGCGTGCTAATCGTCAAAGGCGACCGCTCGCACCTCTTCTACAACGGCCCTGTGCAGAATCACGAATTCAAGAACTTCGAGTTCAAGGCCGAGGTCCAGACGAAGGCGAAAGCGAACTCTGGCATCTTCATTCACACGGGCTTTCAGGAGAGCGGCTGGCCTTCCAAAGGCTACGAGATCCAGGTGAACAACACCCACGGCGATCCGAAGAAGACCGCGGGAGTGTACGGCGTTAAGGATAACGCCGAAGCGCCGGCGAAAGACGACGAGTGGTTCACGATCCACGTGAAGGTCGAGGGCAAGCGGATCATCACCAAGGTGAACGACAAGCAGATCATCGACTTCACCGAGCCGGCCGACCTGGGGAACACGACCCGCAAGCTCTCCAGTGGCACCTTTGCGATCCAGGGCCACGATCCCGGGAGCGAAGTACACTACCGCAACATCTCGGTGAAGCCGCTGCCATAAGGCGGCTCCGGAAAGCGGCCATCGATCGACTCGAGTTCCGCGCGCCTACAAGGGCGTGCGCGAGCTGCCGAATCTACTTCGATGTTGGATGTTGAACGTTCGATGTTCGATCCATGTTCTTTCCGATCCTGCTTTCCCTCCGAGGCAGGCGGAATTTAGATCGGCGGTCCGCTCATGCACGTCCCTCTCCTCGATCTAAAGCTCCAGTACGCCCCACTCAAAGCGCAGATCCTCGCTGAAATCGAGGCAGTCGCGGATTCCCAGGCGCTCGTGCTGGGGCCGAAGACGGAGCAATTCGAGAATGCCGTCGCAGCTTACTGCGGTGCGCGACACGCCATCGGCGTCTCTTCCGGAACGGATGCTGAGCTGGTCCTGCTCATGGCGCTGGGTATTGGTCCCGGCGACGTGGTCATCACTACTCCGTTTACGTTCTTCGCCACGGCAAGCTGTGTTTCACGCCTCGGGGCGCGCGTCGTTTTCGCGGATATCGATCCTGCGACCTTCAATATCTCAGTTCCCGCCGTGGAGGCAGCTCTGAAGCGGGAAAAACGCGTCAAGGCGATCATCCCCGTCCACCTCTTTGGCCAATGCGCGGACATGAAGGCAATTATCGAGCTTGGACGGAAGTTCGGGGTTCCTGTGCTCGAAGACGCCGCGCAAGCGCTCGGAGCAGAACACCCTCTGGGCGCCGCCGGTGCAATCGGCGAGGCTGGTTGGTTCTCCTTTTATCCGACAAAGAATCTCGGCGCATTTGGAGACGCGGGGATGGTCACCTGCCGTGACGACGCCCTCGCCGCAAAGATCCGGATGCTGCGGAACCACGGCATGGAGCCGCGCTACTACCACCCGCTGATTGGCGGAAATTTCCGCATCGATGCCATTCAGTCCGCGGTGCTCGGCGTGAAGCTGCCGCATCTCGACGCTTGGAGCGCCGGACGGCGGGATCGGGCCGCCTTCTACCGGGCTGAGTTTTCCCGCGTCGGTGTCGAACAGATCATCACGCTGCCAAAGGAGGCTTATGCCGGCTCCAGCATCCCGAACCATCACATCTACAATCAGTTCATCATCCGCGCGCCGCAGCGTGATGCGCTTCGAGATCATCTGCAGAAAAACGGCGTCTCGACCGAGATCTACTACCCCCTACCCCTGCACCTGCAGGAGTGCTTCCGCGATCTCGGCTATGGGACTGGTGATTTTCCCGAGGCGGAAAAAGCCGCGCAAGAGACGCTGGCGCTCCCGATCTTTCCGGAACTCACCGAAGATCAGCAGCGCTACGTCGCCCAGCAGATTACGGGCTTTTACAAAGCATAGGGCGTGATCGAAGCGGCACCGTACTGCCGCCCGGAGCGGTAGTCCCCAAACGGAGTGACATTGAGGAGCACAAGGAGCGATCGGCGATGGGACCGTAAGCGGCGTTGCCTTGGGACGCGGCGGTCCTCGGCTGTGCTCCGATGACTCTACTTGGGCGGACCACCGCGAACACCCCTTAAAGCGGGGACAGCAAAATCACGCTGGCGAATAAGGCGGACCTGATATAATCGCCCGCTATGGACCTCCGTCGAGTTGTGATCTCTTTGCTCAAAAGCCGCCGTGCGACCCCTTCGCAAAACACCCGCCACACGCGGATCGAAGTCCTCGAGCAACGAATCGCGCCCGCATCGCTCATCAGTTCGCGCCAGGTGACGTTCACGGATGTCGATGGAGATAAAGTCACCATCGAGGCATCAGCCAAGATTTTCAAAGCGGGCAAGGTTAACAAGATCCTCGATTTCGACACCGGGAGCGTGAACGGCTCCGACGCCGCGCAGCAGCTCCAGCTCATCAATCTCTCGATCGTCCGCCAGACGGGCGTCTCGCTCACCATCACAGCCGAGCAACAGGGCTCCGGCGACGGGTTCGTGGACATCGGTTTCATCAACGGGAGAAACCGCGACCTCGGCACCATCGAGATTGATGGCGACCTCGGGCGGATTGCCGCGGGTCAGCTCACCGGCGCGCAACTCGGCATGCAGGCGCTGATCGTCAATTCCATCGGCGCACGCGGCACGACAACGCAGGCTGGCATCCTCTCGCTGGAAAGCAGGAT
>DASVRY010000634.1:0-3869 GCA_036388395.1 Chthoniobacteraceae bacterium | reverse complement strand
CAGCGGAAGATCAGGCGGCTATTACCGATCGATCTTGGGCCGGAGTTCTTCGATCAGCTGACCGACGAACACACCGTTGAAAAGAACGGGCGCCTAAAATGGGAGGCACGCCGGCGAAATAACCATCTCGGCGATTGCTGGAAACTGCAGGAGGTTCTCGGCGGCGATATCGAGGGGCATTTCGACATACTCCGCGCTGAGCGACTGGCGGATCAGGAGTTGATTGCGACGCGGATCAGGGCGTTGACTCTCGATCAGTAACGTTCAACGACACAGCACAGGCCCGCTCGCTTCACCGCGACGGGCCTGCTGCTTTTCAGCTCGAAGCCTCCGGTTTGCCCCCTGGTGTCGCCCCCAAACGTTGAAGCGCCCCGGGAGTGGTTTTAGAGCACGCCTTCAGGCACTCCGCATACAGCTCCAGGGCGTACTTCCGAAAGTCCAATCGTTGATCAACATCCCGATTTTCTTTCGAGGCGATGAATTTTGCCAGTTCCACGGCAGCGAGTTCTTTGCTCATGCCTCACGACATCAGAAAGTGAAGCTATAGGCGACGACGATTGCGTCAGCCGGTGCGTTGACAGCCTCGGATGGGCGTCATGCCCAGCGACTCTTTCGTTCAAGCTCTTGTCGATCTCGCGGAAGAGGAGGGGAGTGAGGCGCTGATCGTGCAGATGCGCAACGATGCGCTCGCGAAGATCGGCGCCGGCGGGGGTGAAGTCGCGATCCTCACCAGTGCCACGGTAAACGGCAAAAGCGGCGAGCAGCAGCCGGTGATGGACGCGACGGAACTGTTCGAAGCCTGTCAAGCTGCACTGCGCCGGTACCGCGGACAGGAAGTGCGCCTCACCTATTGCGACTTTTCGCGCCTCTCGTGATGGGATTGCTTTCCACAGAGGCTCTTCCGGAGCGCGCTCCGATCGCCGCGGTCATCACCGTCCAGGACGCGCAGGGGCATATTGCCGCGCATCTCGTCGTGCGGACGGATGATTCGATGAGGCATTACGGTGACGCGGCCGCGGCGGCACGCGCGCTCGAGGCGATCGCACGCGCCACGGGCAAACTCAGCGACCGAATCACCATCAAGCCGCGATGAACGTCTTCCAAAAGATCCTTGGGGCGTCGGTCTCCGCACTTAGCGTTTTCACGGGCATCACTAGCCTTTCGACCGGCGGTCAGTTCGGCGAAACGGTCGGCTGGTCGCCTGATCGCGGTTCGATCATGTATTATCTGCCGCAGGATTCGCGGCAGTACCTCAGCCAATGGACGCGCGTCGAGATCCTGCGGAAGGTTGAATGGCTTTTCCAGACGTTTGGAATCGTCAAGGAAGGCATTCGCGGCATTGCCAGGCACAGCGTTGGCGACAATGGCATCTGCCTGCAGCTGAATAGCGACGACGAGGAGTGGAACGAGCTCGCGGAAGCCGATTTTGAGCAGTTTGCGAAGACTGCCGCGCGTTTCGATATCGCGGGCCGGCGCAATTTCTACCAGGCGCAGGAACACGCGATCGAGCAACGGATCAAAATGGGCGAATTCTTCGCCAGCCATGCGAGCAATCCGCGTTGGGACGGTGAACCGTGCGTTCAGTTGTGGGACGCGCTCGAGGTCGAATCGCCGACGGCGGAGATGAACCCCAATATCATCGACGGCGTACTAGTCGACGAGCACACGAACCCGCTCGGCTACTACGTCCGCACGATAAACGGCACGCATAAGTTCATCTCCGCCGAGAAGATGATGCATTGGTATCATGCCGACGGCACGAACCAGGTCCGCGGCGTAAGTGAACTCGCCCAGGCGGTAAATCCGCTCGTCGACACGAAGGAGCTGATCCAGATCACGACGAAGACCGCTAAGCAGAACACTGCGATCGGCCTGCACATCAAAAAGATGGTGAAGGCGGGCGGAAACGGCGGACTCGACCGGCTCAGTACGATTTCTGGCAACAAGACGGAAGGAACGACGACCACGGCAGCCGGCGCTGTAGATCCGCAGTATGAAAAGCTCACCGGCGGCGGCGCGATCATCTACACCGCCGAGGATGGTGATGCAAAGCTGCTCACGCCGACATCTCCGACCCCGCTTCTGGAGCCTTTCATCACTAAAGTGCTCATGCGGAATGCGCTCGCCAGCCTCGGAGTGCCTAGTGAGTTCTTTTGGGCGTTCGAAGATCTGAATGGCGTCGCGCAGCGTGTGGTCCTGGTTAAAGCTGACGCCCTGTTCCGCAAGCTAGGCAGCGATCTGACGGTTCAGTTCTGCGATCCGATTGCCGTGAAGTATCTTTTGCACCGGATGGCGACCGAAAAGCTGCGCCAGTGCAAGGATCCGAACTGGCTCCTGAAAATGGAGTGGCAGCTCCCCGGGCGGCTCAGTGTCGACAATGGCCGCGACTCCGCCGCGGAGATCCAGCAGCTCGCCAACGGCATTGAGACACTCCGCGGCATCAACGATCGCCGCGGCCGCGGATGGCGGAAGCAAATCCGCCAGTGGTTCATGGAATTCAAGTTCGCGGCAGCCACGGCGAAGAACATGGATGTCGAGTGGGCGCTGAAGTACTGGCGCGCCACGATGCCTGGCGCCGGCACACCGGGCGCAGATCCCGAAGAAGATCCACCGAAGCCGGAGAAAAAGCCGCCTGCGAAGACTGAAAAGCCGACAGAATAGCTCACCCGATACAACTTTATGAACAGCACACTACTCACTCTCGAAAAGTCCGGCCTCAAAGCCTCCATTTCACGCGTCGCCGACGGGCCGTTCATCGTCCAGGCAGGCGAGATCAAATGGGAACGGCCGTCGCTCGTTACAGCTTTGGAATCGATCGGGCGCGACTGGCAGGATGCGAAGTCGACCGATGTTGCAGTAGATCTGCGCAAAGAAGTCGTCGCACTAGGCTGGCTGCAGGAAGAGCCGGCGGAGATTGCGGCGAAGGAGCCGACGAAGCCGGTCAAGCTTGCGCCGACGTCGGCGTAGCAGACCCTTTGACACGCCCGATGGGGCGTGACTCCATACTCCCTCTCGGCTCGTCTCGAGCCAGGTTCCTTCAACGCCGAGACAGGCGTCTTCTCCGGCGTTAGCATCATCACGGAGGGCGTCGCTAAGGGGCACGGCTTTCTGGTCGATCGTACCACGATCGCGCAGGTGCTCGAGCACGCCGGAAAGTTCAAGAATGGCGTCAAAGTCAAAGCCGATCACTGGACTGGCGTCGCGCAGATCATAGGCGTCATCAGCGGCTTGGCGCTCGAAGAAGGTAACTCTCTCAAACTCCGCGGCGATCTTCGCCTACTGAAGAATCTGCGCGATCGCGCGTTCTTCGAAGAAGTCCTCACCACGTTTTCCGACGCGGTTGGTCTGTCGATTAGCTGCTACGGAAGCCGGGAGGATGTCGACGGCATCGACTATCTCCGCGTGCACGAGCTGCGAAGTATCGACCTGGTGGACGACCCAGCGGCGAACCCAAATGGCCTGCTCTCCCGGGGCTCTGTTGACACTTCTCCGGAGGCGATGAAAATCCTCACGGCCGCGCTCACAGCCGGCGACCTCGATTCGCAGCTCACCGGCCTTTCCGCCGCTGATTCCGTCACCGCACTGAAAGCCGCTTATGTGGCGATGTGCAGCAAGGCCAAGGCCGATCGCGAAAGCCTCGAGGCAGAGCGCGACCAGGCGAAGCAATCCCTCTCCACCGCTCAGACCGATCTTAGCCAGGAAAAGGAGAAACTTGGCACCTCGGAGAAGAAGGTGGGCGACCTCACCGCACAGCTCGGCACGAAGGACGGCGAGATCTCCACACTGAAGACCGAACGCGATAGCGCGAAGAATGAACTCAGCACCGCGACGACCAAGCGGGACGAGTATCGCACCCAGATTGAGCAGCT
>DASVRY010000633.1:0-3376 GCA_036388395.1 Chthoniobacteraceae bacterium | reverse complement strand
TTGTTTGAAGGCTTCGCTGTTGCTCCTCTTGATCGGCTTTGCCTTCCCCATTTTCTGGCCGGCCCAGCGCGTCGCTGGTTTGCATGTGGTCTTCGTTGGCGGCTTCACCCTCCTCACCTTCGCAGTCGCGACACGGGTGGTCCTTGGCCATAGCGGGCAGAGCGACCGATTCTCGGCAAAGCTGCCGTTTCTCGTCGGCACGGCGTTGCTGCTCGTCGCGGCAGCGGTGCTTCGCGTGTGGGGCGATTTCGCCTTGGCTGCTCGCGGTTCGATGCTCAGCCAGGCGTCATATCTCTGGATTGTCGCTGCGGCGCTCTGGAGCTGGGGCGTGCTCCCCGGAGTCCGCGTGCCGGATTCCGACCCGGATTAAAAGCGCAGGTCCTGCGGGAGACAAAGGCACCACCCCGACAAAGCTATCGAGGTGACGCGACCCGAGCGGCCCAGCTCGGCAGGATGGGAAAGACCCCGCCACGTCCATCGGATTACCCCTGAAATATCTCTCCGAGAGCGTTTGAACCATGTGAGGTCCGGACCGGAGCGGGCGAGGAGCGCGATTGGTTCGCGTGTGGAGCCAAGTGACGTGCGTGCACGGCCTGCAAGGCGGCTCCAGCACGGTCCGAGGAATCTCCTAAGCTCAATAACTAATATGCACGCCCACCCACTGACACCGCTGGTCGCCTTTATCGTCGGGACGCTATCCCTGCTTCTGCTGGGCTTCGGCGGCTACTATCTCTGGGAGTATTACGAATACTATCGCACTCGTGAGGCCGCGGAGCAGCTTGGCTTTGTCGTCGATGACGCGTGGGCGGGGAGGCAGCTCTGGTGGGGATTGGCGATGTTAGGCTTCTCGTTCTTTGGGCGTCCGCTGGTACTGCTGTTTCTCGGGCGGAGCGGTGAGGATGATCCAAAGCCCGCGCGTTCACGGGAGAGCAAGGTGGTCGAGCGGCCCGACGGCGCACGGTTGAACGTCGAGTTCTTCGGCCTCACCGATGCGCCGACGCTCTTGCTGACCCACGGATTCTCGAACGACAGCACAACCTGGTATTATCTGAAAAAGCTCGCTGATAGATACCGCGTGATCACTTGGGATCTGCGCGGCGTCGGTCGTTCGAAGGCGCAGACGCAGGACTACTCATTGCAAACCATGGCCGAGGATCTGCGGGCGGTGATCGACCTGGCCGATGCAAACCGACCATTGTTGCTCGTCGGACATAGCATGGGCGGGATGATCTCGCTGACCCTGCTCAAGACGGCCGGGCTGCCGCTCCGGGAGCGGATCGCCGGACTTGCCCTGCTGAATACGACCTACATCAATCCTACCCGTACGTGCTCACTTCGGAGTGTGGCCATGGCCTTGCAAAAGCCGATCCTGGAGCCGCTACTCGCGGCGACGAAAGCGTTCCTCTGGCCGCTCGTATGGCTGCAAAACTGGTCGAGCTACTCGAATGGCACATCGCACGTTATGACCCGGATCTTCACCTTCGCCGGCAATCAGACCCGCGGGCAGCTCGAGTTTTGCACGCGGATGAGCGTCGGGTGCTCGCCCAAGGTCCTTGCGGGCCAGGCGCTTGGCATGTTCCGGTATGACGTGGCGGATGTCCTGCCGCGCATCGACTTGCCGACGCTGGTCGTCACCGCGCCGAAAGACAAAGCGACCGAACCAGATGCCAGCGAGTTCCTGCGCACAAAGCTCCCGCAGGCGCGGCTGGTTACCATCATGGGCGCCGCTCACGCGAGCATGGATGAACAAGGCGGAGCGGTCCGCGAAGCAGTCGCAGACTTCGCAGCGGAGGTGTTTGCGAAGCAACCCGCGCCTGCACTGCAGGGTTAGCGGAGAGCAGGAGTTGGAAGCGAGAAGGCTGGGAGAGGAAGTGCGATGGACTAGCTAGTGAGGCGGTAGCCGTAGTTCCTCGCGGTGAGCAACGCAGCAAGAGACCGCCCTTCCAAAGGTGCGCGCTGTTTCCGAGCCTTCTCACGCAAAGCAAAACGCCCTGACTTGCGTCAGGGCGTTTGCGAATTTTTAGACTAGCTAAAGTCGAGGCTTAGTAGCGCTTTGAGTAGCCGCCGCCGCCGCCGCCTTCACGACGATCGCCGCCACCGCTGCCGCCACCGAAGGAGCGAGGGCCGCCGCCGGTGCGATCTTCGCGTGGGCGGGCTTCATTGACGGTGAGGGCGCGATTCATGAAATCACGGCCGTGGAAGAGGCTGATCGCCTTCTGGGCTTCTTCAGCGTTCGACATCGTGACGAAGGCGAATCCGCGGGACTTGCCCGTGAATTTGTCCTGCATCAGAGCGGCTTCAGACACCGTGCCAGCTTGGGCGAAGTGGTCTTGAAGGTCGATTTCGGTGGTGTCGAAGGAGAGATTCCCGACGTAGAGTTTGGTGGACATACTGTTGTTTTCTAATGACCGAGCTTTCGTTGGCTGTTCCCGCTTGTCGGGTTTCAAACTGCCACTGAAAGTCCGCGGATGAATCCGCAGTCCCATACAACTAGCAATCTACCAGGCCCAGAGGGGCTCTTGCACTGAGCTGTTAAAAGACACTGCCTTGAGCGGGTGGGCAAGGGTTTATTTCAGAAATATGAAAGAAACGTCTGAGGCGCGGCTCAGGGAATGGGCCAGCCACGGCTCGGCACGGATGAAACACGGACGCAGATGAAGCTGGGGAGAGAGAGGGAGACGAGAAGTGCTGGGCCTCTCGAGTCTCAACCGCCTCGGATCTGCGGGGAGCGGCGTAATCTCGGGTCGTAGGGTGCTGCTAAGATGCTCTACGCCGGTGAGGAGATCGTGCAGAGCTTCCCGTCGGGAAGGCTTCCAATTAGAGGAGGGCCCTCTCCGGACATCGACCCAGCTCCTCACCGCCACCGCGCCCCGGCCGCGCCTAGTGATCGCAGGTGCAGCTATACTCAGGATTCGCGCAGCCTGGGCATTTGGTGAGGTTCAGGTTGAACTTCTCATTCACGGCCTTGGCACCCGCTTTTGAGCGGATCTGCACGACGGTCGGGTAGTCATTACCCTCCGGCACGCTCTTGTCGGAGACGAGTTTGTCGCCGTCTTTGGTAAAGGCCAGGCGCGTCGGCTTCGAGCGGTCGCCGAGCGTGACGACCACTTCCTGCTCACCAGGAGCAACCACCTTGTTCGTGGCGTCGACAAAGCGGATCTCCACTTTCTTCTCTGCGTTCACGAAGAACTCAGCATTCGGTTCCACCTTGGTGAGGAGTCGGCCGCTCGTCGGACCCTCTTTGCGCGGAGCTTCAGCGCCGCCGGCAGCCACGGCTGCAAGCTTGATGATGAGAAAGGGAAGAACGAGGCGGAAGAGGGTAGGTTTCAAAGTAGAGGGGAAGAGATTGGGAGAGATGGTCAGGCAAGGGAAGCCA
>DASVRY010000632.1:0-2309 GCA_036388395.1 Chthoniobacteraceae bacterium | reverse complement strand
GTCAGCGAAAGAGGCTTGGATACCGATACGCCAGAGGTCCGGTTGGAGAGCGACGAGGGAAAAATTCTATCGCATTTGCGAGTGGGTGCCGATCTCGCCGAACTGAGAGAGCTTCTCTCAAACAAAGATATCTGCGGGCGTGGTGTGCAGCTAATTGGCACTGGCTTTGCGATTGATCGGAAGCAGGCTGAGAGAATGCTGAAAATCTCATCTGATAACCGCAAAGTTATCCATGACTATCAGAATGGAAAGGATCTAGCTCAGCGTTCTCGAGGCCTGAAAGTTATCGACTTCTTTGGGTACGAGTTAGCGCAGGCGAGGCTTTTCGAGGCTCCGTACCAACACATTTTGAATCATGTGAAGCCAGAGCGCGAGAATAACAACCGCCAGTCGTACCGGAATAAGTGGTGGCTATTTGGTGAAAACTCCGTCGCGACCCGTGAAGCAGTGGCTGGGCTTCCCAGGTACATTGCCATCCCAAGAACCGCCAAACATTACCTTTTTTCGTTTCTCAACGAAGGTGTGATCGCCGACGCGAAGCTTGTAGTGGCTGGGCTGAACCGAGGCTGCGAGCTCGCAATCCTCTCAAGCCGTTTACACGTTTTGTTCGCGCTCTCGACCGGAGGTTTCCTCGAAGACCGGCCCACCTATCATCACTCAGAGGTCTTCTATCACTTTCCTTTCGCGTCGCTGACCGAACCTCAGTCTAATAATCTCGACGAACTCGGCGAACGTCTTGATGCTTTCAGAAAGGCGCGGCTGGCGGAGCATGATTTTTTGACTATGACCGGTATGTACAACGTTCTCAATCGCTTGCACGAGCTGGCCGCAGGCGTGGACGTCCCGCCGCTTACGACTGAAGAAAAAGATGTTCACGAGGGTGGACTGATTTCGGTGCTGAAGGACATTCATGACGAAATCGATCGTGAGGTTTTCGCTGCGTACGCCTGGAGCGATCTAGGCGAACGGATAATTGGGAAGCCGGGTGCGACCACTCCCAGCCGCCACAAGAGCGAGGATCAGGAGGCCGCCGAAGAAGAGTTGATGGTGCGCCTGGTGGCGCTCAATCAGGAGCGCGCAGCAGAAGAGCGGCGTGGACAGGTGCGGTGGCTCCGGCCCGGGTATCAAAAGCCGCGCCTAGCTCACAGGGTGACGAGCAGCGAACAGGTCGAAGCCGAGCTGCTCGAGGCCGGAATGGTCGAGGAAATCAGCTGGCCGGCCGACGGGCTCGCTCAGATTCGCACCGTCCGTGATCTGTTGCAGGAAGCGGATGCGCCACTAGGACCCGACGCGATTTCTGCCATGTTCAAAGGTCGAAGCACGCAGCGGCGGAAGGATCGCGTTGCCGAAGTGCTCGAAACCCTCGCCGCGACTGGCGCAGCACGCGCTTCTGAGAGCGCCTACTTCGTTCCGCGGTAGCGGCTTCCCGAATTGGTTCTGACGTGGGACGACCCAAACCTTACCAAAGCTGGCTCTAAGGTCTGGATGCCTCCCGCAGGACCTGCAGAAATTGCCTATGGAAGGGGTGGTGCCGCTTAGGTGACTCGAACACCTGACCCCATCATTACGAATGATGTGCTCTACCAGCTGAGCTAAAGCGGCTTACCTGTTTGGAGGGGCGCGCATTATCAGCGGCTCCCGGCAAAAACAAGCGCCCGGCGCCTCGTCCCTCGCCCTCCCCGTTAAAGGTTCTGAAACCGTCTTGCGCCACTGTGGCCTCTGATCCGGAGACGAGGCGCATGAGCCGATTTCACGCCTATGAAGAGAGTTCCGCCTGGGTGGTCCAGGAATGGGAGCTGGAAGTGCTTCCACACGGCCAGTTCGACGACCGGCGCTCGAACGCCCGGCTCTACCAAGCCTGGACCGATATGCTGCGCGGCCGCGCCTGCCCTTCGATCGAGGATCTGGAGCCGATCGGCGTTGCCGGGCCCCGGGACATATTGATCGACCTTCGCAGCGGCATCGACGATCCCGAGCTCACCTGCGTCGGCGGAGCACTGATTGCCGACTGCGGGGCGCGGGGACTGAAGCGGCTTTCCGAAGCTCCCGCCGGCTCGTACCTCGCCCTGCTCGCGGCGCATTATCGCTACGCGGCCATGGTCCGGCACCCGATCGCTTTTCAAGGCCAGCGCGCGCAGCCCGACGGGGAGCGGAGCTCCTATCGCGGCATTCTCCTGCCCTTCTCGTCGGACGGGAAGACCGTAGACTTCGTGCAGGGCCGGATCAGCTGGCTCGAGCCTGCGGGCCGGGATATCTGCGACCGGATCCGCCACGAGCTCGAACGGGCGCTGGAGCATCAGGCCGCCGGC
>DASVRY010000631.1:0-5133 GCA_036388395.1 Chthoniobacteraceae bacterium | reverse complement strand
GGAACGACCCCGATCGTTGCCGAGTCTCACCCCATCCTCGATGAAATCGAACCGCTCGGCGGCGTGGAGATTCCCATGCTCAGCCAGAAGGAAGCCGATATCGCCGGTGAGACCTTCGGTGAAGTCTTCCGCTGGATCCTCGAGCCCGAGCCCAGCGCCCTTGTCGAGATCGGCCATCGCGCCATGGTAGCCATCGCCGCGATGCACCGCGACCACTCCATGGTCAGCTCGCTGGTCATCGATCACACCCTCGCTCGCGCCTTCGTCGCCCGCTTCGCCGCCTACCCGCGCAGCACTGAAGCCATCGCCACGTTGCTAGCGACTGGGCGGGTGTTCGAAAACGTCCTCGCCTGGCTGAAGCGTAGCACAACCACCAGCGGCGTCGGCGAGCGCGCGCAGATCATCGCGTACCACATCACGCCCGATCTGCTCGACGGCCGCACACTCGCCGGCATCGGCACCACGCTCGCGAAAACGAGGCAAGCGGTGAACAAGCCTAGTAATTGCCTCCGCGACACATTCGCCGGCCTCAAAGCGCGCGTCATGCGCAGCTACGAGACGCGGATCCGCTGCAAGGAAGCCCAGCTCGCCGCCGCCTGAGCTATGCCTGACTCAGGAGCGCAGGAAAGCACGAAGGGAGAAGGCCTGTACGAGTTTCACAGTGGGCCGGGCATGTTCTACAACTTGCCGGAAGAAGCGAAGGTGGAGAACTTCTCTATCGACCCGGCGCTTCTCGCGGTCGTGCAGGAGATACAGCGGCAGAATCGCGCGATCCTCGATCAGAACAAGACCATCCTTGTTACCCTTGCGCCCGTGCGATTCGTGATCTCCACACCCGGCGACATGATGCCACCCGACGCCTGAGCCGATGATTGGGAAATACAAGCTGAAGCGCGGCGGTGATGGTGGCTACACGATCGAATTGCTAGCCCCCGCGAACATGGAGGGGAAAACCTTCCAGCGCGAGATCGATGCCTGCCATCCAATGAGCCAGCACCCGCCGGACGCTGCAATCGATGCAGATCTGCTTGCGATGAAGCTCGTCGGTGAGCGTCACGAAAAGCGTGAACTGGTGAACCTCGTGCGTTGGCTGATCCTCCGGAACGTGGAGCTCGCAGAAAAGTCTTCGAGCGTGAGCATCCTGACTGCCACCCCTTCGCTCCCTTCATGCCTTCGCGGTAAAACATCCTCCCATCATGAGTGAACTCGTCGTCATCGAACTCAGTCTCGCGGAAACCCGGCTCGCCATTCTCGGCGAGGCGCAGAAATGTTTCGCCCAAATCATTTGCATTGAGTCGGATATCCAGCGCTCCTACGACCGGCTGTTCGTTCAGAGCTGGCTCCTCGGCAAATCCCTCAGCGCCCTCAAGACCGAAATCGGCCACAGCCGATGGCTCTACTGGCTCGGCGCTAATTGGTCCGAACTCGGCGAACGCCGAGCGCAACGGGCGATGGCGCTCTTCACCGCGAACCCGTCGCTTTCAAATCCGTCAAATTTGACGGATTTCAGCGTTGATAGCATCCGCGCATTTCTTGGCGGCTACATCCCGGCCAAGATCCGCCCGCAGCTCCCGGGCGACCAGAAGCTCAATCACGGCCCAAATCAGTGGAACTTTGTGAACGACCTCAACAAGTTCCACCAGCAGATCAGCAAAGGCCTGATTCCGCGCCCCTCAGTGGAAGACGCGCAGCGCCAGCTCGCCCCGAGCCTCGACGTCATGCTCGACCTCGCCGGTCCGGAGTGGGTCATGGAGCGAGCCAGGGCCAAGGTTTAACCGCGAAGACGCTAAGAACGCGAAGGGATGACCTGCCAAAGTTGCGGACGCGAGCACCACCCGTTCGTGGAATGTTCAATGGCCGCGCCCGCCATAGAGCTTTTACAGATGTGCTCGAACTGCAGGTTTTGGAGCGTTCCGAGCCAATCATGGGATCAAGAATGCCGGTGCCTCCGAAGAGCACCAGTGGCACCAGATCGAGAAGGAGGATCTCCGCAATGGCCCGCGACGCAGCCGGGGGACTGGTGCGGCGACTTCAGCCCACTTGCGACTTAGGGATATGGCTCACTTCACTCACTTCACCATTGGCCGGACGGAATACCGCCGCGTAATCGATCGGGAGACCGACGAGATGATGGAGCGCGTGCAGAACCCGCAAGACCTCTTGGATGGCCTGCTCGCCGTCGAAGTCGATGAAGCCCGTCTACGTGTCCTCTGGGAGTTAGAACGAAGGGCTGTGGCAAACATCCTAAAACTGCTGTGACGAACGAACGCGAATACGAAGAGCGGTTTCAGCGATTCGAGGAACCGATTAAACAGATCGCGATGCACAACGCAGTAGTGCATCGAACTCTCAAAGCCTACGCTCGCGGAGAAATCGTGACCAAAGAGGAAGCGCTGTGCCAGATGGTTGTAGGACTTACGAAGTCTGACTATCGGGGGCTTTATACTACGTTAGGCCAAAGGCGCATGGAACGTGAGTGTCGGAGCGCTGAGGCATGAAGATTCCAGACACTGTCTGGAATCTTGAGCCGCACCTCGGTTGAATTGACAGCGCGCGGGGCAGGGAATGCCCGCCGCCGTCCCAAATTCCGAGCCTGCCCAAATCACCGCGGGCGAAACGATCACCTGGAGCCGGGCACTCAGCGAGTATCCCGCGCCGGAGTGGACGCTGAAATACGCACTCCAGGCGTCTGGAAAAGACCTCATCACCGTCGTTTCCGCGGCTTCCGGCGAAGCGCACCTGGTCACCATTTCGGCGGGGACCAGCCTTGGCTACGCAGCCGGCAGCTATATCGCCGTCGCCTACGTTGAGAATGCTGCCGGTTCGCGTTACGTCGTCGATCGCCGGGTAATCACGATTCTCCCTTCGCCGCTGTCCGGGACCGATAGCAGCCACGCGGTCCGCACCCTCGCCCTCATCGAAGCGGCGCTGGAGGGCCGAGTTCCGAACGGCCTTGAGTCCACCGACATCGATGGTCAAAGCCTGAGCCGGATCCCGATCGCAGACCTGCATCGCCTGCGCGACAAATACCGCCGCGAAGTTTTCGTCGAAGCCGAGGCCGCGCGCCGCGCCGCCGGTCTCCGCATTCGCCGCACGATCGGCATCCGCTTTGTGAATCCATGAAGATCGTCGGCGCGCGGTCCCGCACGGGCATTACCTTCGCACGGCAGCCGGATGGCTCTTTCCTCAAAGCCGTCCCCTCGGCCGCACGGGCCGTCAAAAGCTTCGACGCTGCGAATTTCTCCCGCCTCACCGGCGATTGGCAGGTTTCCCGCCTCAGTGCCGATGCGGAGCTGCAAGGCAAGCTGGAGATCCTCCGCGCGCGCTCGCGCGATCACGAGCAGAACGACCCATACGCTGAAAACTACCTGAGGCTGCGGGAGAATAACGTCATCGGCCACGACGGGTTTACCCTGCAGATGAAGGTGAAGCTCTCGGAGGAGCTGAACGTGGAGACCGGCGAGCTTTCCGTTGTCCTCGACACCGCCGCCAATCACATCATCGAACGCGCCTGGCGCCGCTTCTGCCGGAAGAAAAACTTCCTCGTCACCCGGGACATGCACGCGACCGAAGCGTGCAAGCTCATCGAGCGCACTTACAACCGCGACGGCGATCTACTCATCCGCAAGGTCCGGGGAGCGCCCAATGAGTTCGGGTTCGCGCTGCAGCTCTTCGAGGCCGATTACCTGGACGACCGCTTTATCGATTTCCGCGGCGTGCCGTGCAACTGCCCGCTCGAGCGCACGCTTCCGAGCGGCCAACCCTTTCCGCCCTGCGAGCGCGGTGTGCATGAAGTCCGCATGGGCGTCGAGCTTCATGGCGACTGGAAATTCCCCGTTGCGTACTGGCTGCTCGCCAACCATCCCGGCGACTACTTCTTTGGCAATCAATACGCCACCCGCCGCATCCGCGTGCCGGTCGATGAGATCATCCACCCGTTCGTTCACAAGCGGATCGAACAGACTCGCGGTGTGCCGGCGTGTGTTGCCGCCATGCTCCGCCTGCAGATGATCGGAGGCATGGATGAAGCCGCCCTCGTCGCCGCCCGCGCCGGCGCGCAGAAGATGGGCGTCATCACCAAGGACGTGCCCGACAACTTCGAGGCCGATGATGATTACTACAACGGTGGCGTCGGCCGCACGATCGACGGCGCACCAGGCGAGTTTATCGAGATGCCGATGGGCTTCGATATTAAGCCGCTCGATTGGAAGAGCCCTGAGGATTACGCCCCTTTCCAGAAGACCCAGCTGCGCGGCGCCGCGGCCGGTTACGGCGTCAGCTACTCAGCGTTTGCCAACGATCCGAGCGACGCGAATTTTTCCGCCACGAAGATCGGCATGATGGAAGAGCGCGAAGGCTACCGCGGCGGTCAGCAGTTCTTCATCAATCACATCCTGCGCGAGGCGTTCCCCGATTTCCTCGAGGCCGCCATGCTCGCGGGAATTGCTGATCTGCCTTTTTCTCGTTTCGAAGATTACATCGATGACGATGCCGTCGTCTTCAGTGGACGCAGCTTCCCCTGGCTGGATCCGCAGAAGGACATCGCCGCGGCGCGCGAAGCCATCGAGCTGGGCGTCGACACCCGCAGCCGCATCGCCCGCGAGAACGCGTGCGACTTCGAAGAGATTACCGCCGAACTCGGCCGCGAAGAGAGGCTGCGCAAGGCCGCGGGCCTCGGCGCTCCGGAGGTGGAAGGGCAGGGGATCAGTAAAGAGGGAAAGGGCAAAAAGCCGGAGAAGCCCGCCGAGGCCTCAGCGGTGAAGTCTGCCTTCATCGGCGAGGTGGCGTTTCGCGACCTCCCCCCAGGGGCGAAGGAAACCGTCGCGCAGTTCGCCGAGTGCGACGCGACGAGCAAAGTCATCCGCTATGGCATGACGGTTCCGGAGCTGCTCGCAAAAGCGGATCAGCATAATCTCGAGACCGCGCGCAAACACTGCAGGCGTCTCACGATCGCGGAAGCCGGCGATATCGTCCGCGGCCGCGCAGATAAGTTCATCCTCGTGCACAACGATCGGATTATCGATGGGCACCATCACCTCGCCAAAGCGGAGAAAGGCAAGGTCACCAGCTCTCTGCCAGTGCTCGATCTAACGCCGCTGCGCTTCCAAGCGAAGAATGGTTAACCGCGAAGAC
>DASVRY010000630.1:0-17941 GCA_036388395.1 Chthoniobacteraceae bacterium | reverse complement strand
AAGCGATTACTGCTGCCGATCCGAGCAAGAGGAAGCGCTCACGGCCCCCCATTTATCTTCAGCCAAACGAGCAACACCACGAAAAGGATCAGCAATCCATAGAGAGGATATTTACAGCCCCAGTTCTCGATTGGCGTTGATTCCTGACGAGTGGTGACGCGCTCGCTCAGCCGACTTGCTTGCCCCCTCATCGGACGGCCACATTGAGGGCATGCCGCCGCTAGGTCAGAAATTTGCGAGTGGCAATCTTTGCAAGTCGTGAGCCCCATTGGAACGAGGGTAGTTCGATGCTGACTTAGCAGGCAAGGATTTCAGGAACAACGCGCAGCTCGCCGCCACCGGAAAAAAGATGAGCACTGCCGCGAGTGCGGCAGTGCTCATTCTACTGACCTTTAAGGCGATAGAAGCTGCGACTGAGCTATGCTCTAACCATTTCCGAAGTGAGCTTCAAAAACGCGGCGCAGCTCCTCTCTAAAGGCCAACAGCGCTAGCGGCTTGCCGCCCCCGTCTGGAGCGGACAAGGCCGCGTCGTTGATCGGGGAGCGGTTGCAGCCATCGGTGCGCGCACTCTTTGCGAGCTTACGCCGCCGCTTCGTGAACTGGCGAACACATTTCCAATTGCAAAAATGGAGCGCCTTGTCCTCATCAGCGTAGTTCATCACTGCAAGGATTCCGGAGCGTTTCTGCTGCAGGCTGTTTAGATCTGCACGGTGTCTGCGCCCGCATGCATCGCACTGAATTACTTCGACAATCATGGCTTAGTAGGTTCTCCGGGTGGGTCTTGCAAGCCGACGCGTTAACCGCCGCCGACGTTCGGGAGCTGGTGCTCGCATCGGCGCTATAGAGATCAACGCCAGCTCGCCAGCGTCATCGGCGGCGCGTAGTGAGTCGCTAGCTTGCTCCAGCTCGCGAGCCCATGCGGGGAGGGAACACTCTATTGATAGCGCGGCCAATGCATCGACAAGGACAAGGCGCTCCTCGCGATCCTGCGCAGCTTTAAGAGCGATTTCGGCGACAACTTCAAAGGCGGCGGCAGTCTTCATGAGAGCACCGCCTTTCCGTTGCTGATGATGCCGCGGAGTGCTTCGCCGTAGCGCGGGTGCGCTTCTGCATAAGCGGCGATCACGGCAGCTAAAGCCTCTTCAACTTCGCGCTCTGCCAGATCGCAGACCGGGAGAGCGCTTGCAAGGGTGAGCTGCGCGAGCTGAGCCCGCCGCGTCCGTAGACGCTCGCGGCGGCTGTGCATGCTCAGCTTGCCAAACTCCAGCGCCATCAGCACCCCTTCAAGGGAAGGCGCTGGAATAGGGAAGGAGGAGCCGCGTGCGGTGATTGCCAGAGTAGGCCGGTCAAGGCGTTGGCGGATTCGACTTGCGAGCGCCTCGACTTCTGCGCAGAGAGCCGCAACCGCATCGGCGGGAGCGTAGCGAGCGACGACCGCCGCCTTGCGGGTGTGACTGCTCCGCAGCCTTCTAGCGGGGAGCTTAGATGAATTCCGAACCCGTGAGGGGGCGGAAGTGGATTGCCGAAGAAAAGCGACGCGGTTAAGTTCGTCGCCGGCCTGAGTGTGGTTTCTCATTAGTACTGTGTTTCTGCGCTTGGGCCTTCAGCGCCGTTCCCGCGTCAACGGGGGCGGCGCATTTTTGTTGTTCCGCCTGACTGACCCATTTGGACAAGCGGAGGGATGTTTCTGCGCTAGGGCACCGGGTGCCCTTAAGCCATTCGTTCATTCGCTGCCGAGAAACTCCCATGAGCTTCGCCAGCGCGGATCTTGCCCCGCGCGGCTTTGTCGCCTCGCGCAACCTCGTGCGGAGTGACTCCAGCTCTGATGCTTCTTTCTCGGACATGCAGCTTCAATGTGTAGCCCGCTGCGGACTACAAGCAAGCTCTAGTTTGGAAATCTTTTCCGTTCCTCATTCCCCGTAGACTTATCACTTATTAGCGCGCCTTACCGCTAGTTCTTAGCTTGTAAGTCACTCACTTTGGCTTCTTTAGACACTTTCGCCGAGTGGCTTAATGAGTTCTCAGTTCTCGTAACACCCGCATCGTGAGGCGGTTGCGGGCTATTATCCACCCTGATAGGGCGCGGATTCTTGTTGCGTGGCATCCTTCGTCTGTCTAATTAAGACTTAGCGGGTGAGAAATCCCCCGCCGATAAGTTTGGGGGCTTCGCGACTGCCTCCGCTCTGGGAGCGAATCACGCCCGGCCGGTGTGATTTAGCTCACGCACCACCAGAGCGGAGGCGGTCGCAAGGCCCTCGCCACCCCGCAACCTTCCGTGAAACGGTGCACTCTCTACTTCCACAATTCCGCTCAAGAACCGCCCCTCGGCTGACACCCCGGCTAGCGCGTCCGCGCGCTGCTGTTCAGTCGAGGGGCGCTTTCCTTTTTAGCCTGGTCACGGGAAATGGCTCCCCCCGCACCAGTGAGCCGAACATCTGCGGACGGGGAAAACGCGGCATGGAGTTGGCTTGCTCCATGCCGCTCTCCTCACAGTATCGGGAGGCTTCAGCAAGCTAATGGGGGCAGCTCGAAACTCCACGCCGAGGGGTGAGCCGGTGATCATCCACAGGGGGAAGAGCCGCCCGCCAGAAGGTCTCTACGCACTCCCTGAGTCGCTTCAGCTCGAAATCGCGCAGAGGTGCGCGACGACCGAAACGCTGCAAAGCATTGCCGAGTGGCTCTGGAGTGCGCACCAAGTGAAGACCTCCTACACCGCTCTGAGCCGATTCTGGGCACGATGGAGCAAGGGAGCCTCTCTTGCTCATGCCAAGGGCGGCTGCAACGCCGCTTTGTCCAGGATGCGGGAAATTGGCGTCGAACTGGTGCGTGCGGTGAGCGCTTCCGTAAGCGTTGCAGCGCCAACAGCAACCGCTGAAACCTTGCGCCTCAAAGCGGCTGCGTTCGATGCCTTGGCTGCGTTGCTAGATGTCTCGCAGGCGGTCAATTTGAAGAGCGATCCAAGGCGATGAGCGCCGAAGCTTTCACCGGTGAGGATCGAGGCAGTCTCTCTCTGGCGCACCGGACCGGCCGCCCGAAACCCGCGAATCCCCTCCACGCCTCACAGAGTGTATCTATATCCGCTACTAAGCCGCCTCCACTGCGTCAACGCTATCTAACTGCTCACCAAGGTGTATCTAAGGCGTGTCTAACGCAAACGCTTCTTTTTTTTCCAGCATCTAACCAATTTCGGGCGTTATCTAACGTGCCAACAGCTTAGCTAGGATGAGAATCACTCGGGCAAAAGCACAAGACGGGCGCGTCTTTCGTTCAGTGAACGGGAGTTACCATATTACCGGGCGAGCCGCTCCGGTTGTCACTGACGCGGCATTAGGGGTCAGCGTCGCCACGCCAGCCCCGCTCGCCCGAATCTTACGCCCACAGGCAGCGCATCGCTGGCTCCTCCCTCAGCTCGCAGCAATCACGCCGCAGTATATCGAGATGGTGCTACGCAACGCCTTAGCCGGCTCGCACGTTCAACAGTGGGAGCTTTTCGACCTAATGCTAGATAGCTGGCCAGAGCTAGCTGCGTGCGCTCAGGAACTCACCTACGGCGTTTCCCGGCTGAAGCCGATCTTTGAACCTTTCGCGGAGGAAGGCGAGGAAGCAACACCGGAGGCGATCGAGCGTGCCAAGCTAGTCAGCTCCGCTCTGCGACGTATGGCTCCAGATGCGACAGCCGATGAGAACGATCTAGATGGAACGCTCAAAGACATTATCGACGGCTGGTTCCGAGGGGTGGCATGTCTGGAGATCGAATGGCAGACGATACGTTCGCCATTGCTTGGCGCTGTGATGGGGCCGCGCAGCACGACGTTTGTTCATCCTTCTTTTATCGGGTGGAATCAAGAGGGGCGACTCGGCTTGCGCGTTGATGAACGAGGAAACCTTCTCGGCATGAGGGCTGGCACGATGGAGGCACAGGGAGCGCTCACCCGCGACTTTCCACCGCATAAGTTTCTGATTGGCATCCACAAGGCGAAGAGCGGCTCTGCACTTGGCGGCGCGTTGCTTCGCCCGCTCGCGTGGTGGTGGTGCGCAGCTAACTTCTCGGCTGATTGGTTATTGAACCTCGCGCAGGTGTTTGGTCTGCCCTTTCGTTGGGCAAACTACGATCCGACCGCGCCACAAGAGACGGTGGACCGCATCTGTAGCATGTTGCAAAACATGGGGAGTGCGGGCTGGGCTGCCTTTCCGGCTGGCACTACGATGGAGCTGAAAGAGGCTTCCGGAAAAACGGGGGATGGATCGCCCCAAGGCGAGCTACTCGACAGAGCCGACCGCTACGCGCGCCTGCTTGTACTGGGTCAGACCTTGAGCGGAAGCCAGGATGCCAGCAAGGGAGGCGGCAAGGCGTTTGGTGAAGTGGAGAGCGACGTAAAAGCGCAACGTGTCGAAGCGGCATCCAACTACGCATGTCGTGTGATCAACACGCAGCTAATCCCCTCCATTCTTATCTTGAACTACGGGGACGCCGCAGAAGCACCAACGCTTCGCCTGCTCGGCAATGAGGAAGGTAGTTACGAAGAGGCGCAGCGGGATGAGATCCTCGGCCATATCATGCCGCTGAGCGCAGCGTTCCTGCGGAAGAAGTACGGCCAACCGGAGCCGCGGGATGATCAAGATCGCGCGGGTGGAAAACACGAGGAGAACGCCGAACGCACTAGGCCAAACGTCCAATGCCGAATGCAGAAGGAGAAAGAGAAAGAGAAAGAGAAAGCGGCAATGAAGGCGCGGATCGCCGGCCTCCTTGAGGATACTGACGACGCAATTTTCTCCCGCGAGCTTCGCGAACTAGCCGACAAGCTATGAGCGGCCCGCAATGTTTCACGATGAGCTTCCCTCTGCAGTTCGGCACAGATTCGAGCCTGCAAGCCGCCGCGCAGGCTAGGAACAAAGAGCTACAGACCGAACTCAACTCTCTCCGGGCCAAGGTTTCCGGACTGAAAGCAAAGGCTGCAACCGGGGCCACCGCAGACACCATCTTGCCTATTTCGGCGAAGCATTCCGCTGGCGACGCCAACGGCCAACAACCAGAGAACCAAGAAAATAAAATGACCACCACACAGCCAGGCGTTGCTATCATCGCCGAGAGTCCGCAAAGCATCCTGATTGAACTCGGGAAGATCACAGCGCGCAACGCCGCGCTGCCACTGACGGCAGAAACCTACGGACAGAAAGCAGAGCTTGCCCGCGAAGCCGCTGCCATCTTCGCGCGGGAAATCGAGCCAAACCCTCACTTCGTCGGCATTCCCCTTCGAGACGCGATCAAGGCTGCGGACAATACCGACATCAATCTAGGGCTATTGAGCGGCACACTGGCCCTCCAGAAAACGCTCTCCCTGATGCAGTATGAGTATCCGGAACTCAGCGCTGTCACGACGGACTTTAGCGAGGAGCCGGGCCTTTGGATGCAGACGACAAACACGCGCATCGTGCTCACGCCAGCCGTCCAGACCTACGATCCGACGACTGACACAACTGGTCGCCCCAAGGGATGGGTAACGGCAAGCCCGGCGCGAACCGTCGATGTTCCAGTGACCTTGGATGAATACGTCGGCGTCCCGATCGTGTTCGGCAACACCACTCTCGCCGCTACAACTCGCGACCTTTTTGGAGAGATCGCCAATCAAGCACTTTACGCCATCGGCGGCCACTTTGTGCGGAAGCTAATGGCGCTCTTCACTCCAGAGAATTACAACGCATATCGCGCAACGAGCGTTGGCGGTGGCGCTACAACGAACGGCTCTCGCATCATCACGGTAACAGCCACGGCGGGAATGTATCCAGGCCAGCCGCTCAGCGGCGCAGGCATACCAGCAAGCACCCATGTAGTGAGCGTGGACAGCGGCACGACCGCAACGCTCAACAACGCCGCCACTGCCACCGCAGCCGGCCTGACGTTCACCCTGAGCGGAACTGACAAGGTTCCGACCACCTACACCAGCTACGTGAAGGCGGCGGCGGCATTTACCGCCAACAGCCTTGGAGACATTGGCGCGGTGTTCGACGCAAACGAAGTTCCACAGAGGGGCCGCAACGTAATGCTCAACTCCGCATATTGGCAGGCGCTCCGCAGTGATCCGACCCTCGTCAACTACATGGCGTGGCAGCAACCGGCAATTCTAACCAAAGGCGAGCTGCCGGAGATCAACAGCTTCACCCCGCGAAAAGCGCCATACTTCCCGACATCCGGCAACCGGACAGGCTTTGCGTCTCACAAATCCGCAGCCGTGATCAAGAGCCGCCTGCCGGTGAACGTTAGCCAGGCGCTTGGAATCCCAATGCCGGGCAAGGTGAGCACGATCATTGATCCCAATAGCGGACTGAGCTTGCTTCTCGTGCAGCGAGTAGACCTTGGCGGCATGTATGCTGAATGGCGTCCCGAGGCTATGATTGGTGCGGCCGTTGGTGATCGGCGTGCAGGTCTCGTCATCACTTCCGCGTAACCTTTCAGTGCCCGAGAAAGAGAATCATGAACAGGCTGTGTGCTCTTTCCGGGGTGTCTACCAACTCGCCAGTTCTGTTGGTAGGCGGTCCTAAAGCTCCATGGCGCGCGGAGTATTAACAGCCTGAGCGCGCCCTTTTTGTTAATGAGCGAACCGGAAACAATCACGCTAGACAGCGGCTCCCTTGAGGATCTCTACGCCTTGAGCCGGGAGATTGCAGAGCAAGAGCAATCCCCGTGGGAGCCGCGTTGCGTTTCCGCCATGTTCTCAACGGTAAGGCAGAAGCGCTTCCGGTTTACCATGCAGGCGTGGATTGACCTGGACGCGATCCGATCCCCGCTCCTGGACGGCGCAATTCCGAGGAAGCTGGAGGAGATTGACGAAGCACTAAGCATCTTCGGTTTTGAAGTGCGCGAGGAGTTGGAAGCCGATGAATACATTGCGCTCTCGGAAGAGATGCTGGAGGTTGTCAATCAAGGATTCGCGATGTCCCTAGGCATGCGAGACCCGAACGAAAAGGAGTCTAGCTCTGCGCGGCCAGAGCATTTCGGAAACTGGCTCCCACTGGTTGCGTGCATGGTCACGCAATTCAAAATCCCATACGAGACCGTTCTAAAAATGAAGGTCGGCGAAGCGCTCGCGCTGGTCGCTTGCTCGCGGCACAACCAAGGATGGGAGAGCGAGGGAACGCCCTACAAGCTGCGCGAGAGCGAAGAGGGCGCACCGGAGCCGGAAGCAGCAGCAACACCAGCAGAGGACGCGAACAATGGCTGAAGAGATCAAGATTGTAGTCAAGCAAGAGAGCCAGGGCACAGCGATCAATGACGCTCGCCGCGACATGGAGGCGCTCAAGCGCTCGCAGAGCAGCGGCGGCGCTAGCGGCTCGCCGAATGACAGCAGGCGGCAGCAATTGGAGGCACGAATCGCGGAGCTGAATCGGCTGGAGAAAACCTACAGCGAAAAGGGAATGTCGGGCGCGGCCGCATCCGTTCGGAGCGAGCGCATACCACTCAACAGAGAGCTAAGAGACCTAAACAAAGAGGACGCGGCAGAGCGTGCTCGGGCGAAGATCGCCGCGCGGGCAACTTCCACTGACAGCAAGGATCTCGACCGGGACATTAATGTGGCAGAGCGTCGGAAGAGCTTCAACGAGCAACTGAGGGCAAGGGAAATGCGTGCCGGTGGAGACGAGAAGGGAGCAGCGGCGCTGGAGCGGCAGAATGCCATCCGGCAGCGGGCCATCCAGCTTGAGCGTGAGTTAGTTATATCAAGGGCGCAAGCCGTGGACCTAGCCACACGGGAGGCGAATGCCACCGGAGCGAGCGCTGGAGCCAAAGGTGGCGGAGGTGGATCTCGCGGAGGCTTTTTCTCTGGCTTGGGTGGAGCTCAGGCATTTGGCAGCGTAGTGACGACAATGCTCGGCGGAGTAAAGCGCTTCTTCGACGACAAGCTAGAAAGCGTGCGCGCCTCCACGCAGATTGCTTCTGGGAGCATAGAGAGCACGAACAGCTCGATCCGCACCACAGGCTTGGCCGGGGCACGCGGGGAGGACGCGGCGGCAGCGGAAGCTCTAGCGGCTGAGGGGAAGCTGAAGGATCTGGAGAGTAAGCGCGGCACTTTCCACGGCGTTGATAACGGCCCGTTCGATCAGCTAAAGCACGGGCTCAAAAGTATCGGGGTGAGCAGCCTTTTTGGAATGGATGTCGAGCCGGACTCGGAACGTGAAGAGCGCCTCAATAAAGAGAAGCGGGAAAACGCCAAGGTTGACGCTCACCAAAAGCGGAAGATTGCCGGGGACAAATTTGCTGAAGGTCCGGGCGGACTAGAGATCGAGATGCAGGAACGCATCCTGAATAATGATCGTGAAGGCGCGCGAGTGCTGGAGCTAAAGGCAGTTCGAATGCGGGAGTTTGAGCGCCTGCGGCAGGCTGGAGCATCCGAGGAGATGCAGGAACGGGGTGCCGACATAAAAGTTGCCGCGATGGAGCGGCAACGCGATCAAGCTGTAGCCAAGTCCATCGGCGTGCGTAGCGGATCAAAGGACACCGCGCGCGCGGCCGCAATTGCCAGCGGGCGCGGAGGTGGACGGGAGGAAGGCTTGTTAGAGGGTATCCACCAAACGATGCAGCGACAGCACAGCGAGGCGGTGAACCTCTACCCACATAGACTTCGCAAATGAGCCTTTACGGAGACCCCGGTTATAGACTCGTTGACGATCAGACAGACCTGATCGGAATCCGAACTCTGGTGTTCTCGAAGTTGTGGCAAGCCTCGCGTTGGCCGATGTCGATTTCCGACATGGACGCGGAGGCTCCAGAGCCGCCTGAGGTTTCCGGGGCGGTGATTCTTGCAGGTCGCCAAACGAAGCCAGCACCCGGAGGACTGCGCACGTTCTGGGTCTTCGAGGGTATCACAGGCGACGGAAAGAGCGTGACCTTCAAGGACCGCCGCAATTCTCTAGATTACGGCTTCGATCCGGGCTTTGCCTCCGTGGACATAAAGCTGCATCCGAGGTTCAAAACGCTTCGGGATAAATTCGAAGGGTTTGTTGACCCTAGCGGTTCGGTAATCTGGCCTGCCACCTATTCAGACGATGTGAGGAGCGGGCTTTCGGGTCTCGGATTCAAAGAGGCAGAGGGGAAGCTCAATCCGATGTTCGGACATGACCAGTTCGTGCGAATGGAGGGGACGTATCGCTTCCGCTATGCGGATTTTACCCTCGGAAGTGCAATGCTAGGCACCAATAAGATTTTCGAAACTGGCGAACTCCCAGGCGTCCCGCCGTCCGCCCCAGGGCGGAACTGGCTGAAGGTCGGAGCGCCATACGATCGGCGCGGCCCAGTTTTCGACATCACTGAACTTTACTGGCTCAGCGGGGAAGGAGGATGGCCGAAGCCAATCTACGGCGGAATCACCAGCAGTAGCGGCAGCTCCAGTGGAGGCGGGGGACTCCCTCGCGAGCCATACATTATCCCGGCGTGAACACCTATCCGTCACAGCCCTATCGAGCGGAGGGATTCTCTGGCGGCGGTCGTCCGTCTCGCGGGGTAACCGGGCCGGGCGCCGGGCCGGGCTTAAGCTTGGTTAGCAACGTCCTGCTCCCCGCTCAGGGAATACATGCAGGAGATGGCCTGTTAGAAGTTTCCAACGTGATGGGAACCGCCCTGAGTCTTCGCCGTGAGGCCGATTCCTTCGACCACCCGTTTCGAGCATCGATGCAGGGTGGAGCGGGAATCTTCTTTTCTCGCGGATTGGTGTTCTCATCCGTGACAGGAATTGCCCGAGAACCTATGATTGGCAGATTGCCAATGGGCGGCGTGGTGAACGGCAGGAGGCCAGCTCTAAAGATCATCGGGAAACCAGACAAAGAAGGTCATTCATGGGTGTATGTTGAAGTGGAGCCAACGGAGAAAGGGGGCTTAACTGAGGAGAGCCGAGTGCGCCTGGTGCATAGCGGAAAACCGAACACGTTCGACCCCAAGATTGGGCGCTTTGCCGTGGCCATGATTCTTTGGGGGAAGGCTTCGCCTGTAGAGCTTCACCAGATCGCGCACTTTCATCTTCCGTATTCCGGCGTTGATCCAGGTTCCGACATGAGGCCGCCGAGCCATCTTTTCATCTAGTGAGATCGTCAAACTTCAGTATGAGGAGCGGCCCTGGACTGCGCGTAAGTAACGCCAACGGGAACGCTGTCTATAGCACAACTGCGAAAGGCGGAGGGTGGCGACATCCGTGGCAGACGCAGCCGATCTGTAATCCCGTAACAGCAAGGTGGTCCGCCTCTGTGTATCCGGGATTCGTCAATGCCGAGTGCCCAATCTTCCGCACCACTGAGTTAGAGCAGGCGAGGGAGGCCGGTCTTAATTTCGCCACAAACCCGCTCACCGGGAAACCCTTCGCTTCCGATCCTGTTTCCAATAGCGCGGAAGAATTGGTGCCGCGAAAACTACGCACGATTCATGTGCCGCTCTATCTCTCGCCGATTATTCCGATGCAGTGGCGGGCCGTGGGTTTCGATGGGGCTCCGACATTACCAGTTCCCGACTTTTTTCTTAAGCGTGGAGTGCGCCGGTCGCCGCTGAAGTTCGGCGCGGATCTGCTCGGCGAAGATGCGGAGGTTTATGGTTCAGATTTCGATGTTCCAGCAGACCTGCGCCTACTGCGGGCCTGTGACATCATCCTGCACAAGCCGCGAGTCGCGCTAACCTCTCAAGTTTCACTAGAGGCTGGCCCGGCCACTGGAGTCAGTAACGTAACGCAGACACTGAGCCTGCGCACGCCTCCGCCCGGCGATAAGCGGCTCCGCGTCTTCTCTGGCTACTTCTCGCCGCCAAGCCAAGGCATTGACCCTCGCCTAGTCGGCAGCGACTACGAAGAGCCGACCTTCGATCAGCGGCTGATTTCCACAGTTTATCTTCTCAGCCCACCGAAAACCCCACTCGGAAGCGCGCCTGATGGCGCCTGGATACCCTTTGTGCGCCACGGGCTCTTCTGGTCGCTAAACTGGGAGCAACCACAGCTCCAGGTCTTGAATAGTGACCCAGGGACACCCTTCATTCCACCACTAGCTGCGGGCGCGGCGCAGCTCGTAATCAACTTCCTAACGGCGAGCATCAACGATCTCACTGCGCAGTCATTGAACATCCTCAGCGCGCACTCGATGGCCGGCACTTGGTGGACGCCAACTGGCAGCGGATTCACCGCAGCATTTCCAGCGGAGGAAGAGACTCCAGCAAAGGGAATCACCGGAAGTGACAAAACCGGGCGACTCGCAGAGCAACGGCGCCGTCGCCGCCAGAGGGCGCGAGCGGAGCGACTAGACCTTGTATTTCCGTTTGAGGCTGTGCCGTTCAGTCGTTCGCTGCTTTCTGAGGAATGATCACCGCTAAACCTCCCCAGCAAGCCGGTCAGGAGTATACGATTCTTGCGAAAGATCGCCTGCCAATCTCCATTCGCGCAGAATCGGTTAAGGCGGCGCTGGAAGGCTGCGGACTGGACGAACCTGCGGACACGATCCTTTTGGCGGTTCTAGCCGAAAAGCTGCCAGCGGTTGCGGCCGTCGCTAAGAATCGGCACGCCACGCTCTTAAAACAGAGGGCGGAGGGCAGTTGCTGCCTCGCCCCGTGCTACTTCGCGATCATTCACGAGTTCGGGGCGGACGTGATCGCGGAGAGTTCGGCACTTGGAGCCCTTGCGGCCCGGATGGCTGGCGCTGAGACGGCCCTCGGAATAGCCAGGCTAAGCATACCACCAGAGGACGGGGGTTTCCGTCGATGAGTCAGCCCGGCACGTTTCAACGCAGTGGCCGCAGCAAGCGCACCCAGTTGGCCGCCAGTCCGTTCTTGAGCCAGATCCGACCAATCCACGCCGGGACGGGGTTTCCGGCCTCTCTGGCGGCCAATCCGCGAGAATCTGCGTGCGCGCCCGGCTTCAAACCGTCCGAAGAGCTGCTCTCGTTCCGCTTTCACGTCCATTTTGCCGCGTCCTTTATGACCTAACGCCAGCTTCTCCGCAGCCGTTCACGCCGCTTTTCAATAGCCTCCGGACTCCCGGAGGCTTACTCATGCCCGCGTCTCTTTGGACATCTGCTCATGCACCTTTGGACATTTGTTCGCCCCGCTACGTCGCAGGTGGATTGGGAGAGCACTCTCCGGTTCAGCGATCAGGACCGAGCGCCGGCACGTGAACGCGTTACGCCGACTCCCGCGAAACCGTATGGCTTCCTCTGCTCCCTTGCAACGTAGCGGCTCGCTTCCGGATCGTTCACAAACTCTTCGCTTTGTGGATTCCACTGCAGCTTGCGCCCGAGTTGCGTCGCGATCACCGCGAGGTGACAGGCCGAGACTGAGCGGTGGCCGATCTCCGCCTCGCAAATGGGCAGACGTCGTGTGCGCACGCAATCGAAGAAATTCCCCATGTGATTGTCGCTGACCTCGACGCCCTCCGGCAGGGAAGTGAGCGGTTCGCTGATGATCTCCGGCCGGCTCGCCTCGATCCTCCCGCGCGTGACAAACAGCCAGCCGTCGCTTCCCTCGAAGGTTACGCCGTGCGGTCGCTGACCTTCACGTAATGAGCCGCGCATCGAGCCGTCGGGACCGTTTGCCGCCACACTTTCGCAGCGGTGCGTCACTCCATTTGCATAGGTAAACTCGATCGCATATTCACTCGGGGCGGTGAAGCCCCCTGCGATCGGCTGGACGAGTGCGCGACCTTCAACCGATACGGGCCCGCTGCGGTCGAGGCCAAGGCCCCAGTGTGCAATATCGATGTGGTGCGCGCCCCAATCCGTGAGCGTGCCACCGGAGTATTCGAGCCAGTAGCGGAATGTGCCATGGCAACGCTCCCGCACGTAATCAGTAGATGGCGCCTGGCCGAGCCATTTATCCCAATCGAGTTCCTCCGGTACAGGTGCTGCCTGGAAAGGGCCTTTGCGCGGACCTGCTGGGAGCCCGGTAACGATCCGCTGCAGCTTTCCGAGCCTGCCCGACCGGACCAGCGAAACTGCGAGCCGGAACCGCGCATCACTCCGCTGCTGGCTGCCCGTCTGCAGCACACGCTGCGTAGAGCGGGTGACCGCGACGAGCCGTTTGCCTTCATCGATCGTCAGAGTGAGTGGCTTCTCTGAGTAGACGTCGAGGCCCGCCTTCATTGCGTCGATATTGATGAAGGTGTGCCAGTGATCCGGCGTGCCATTGAGGATCGCGTCGAGCCCACGAAGCTCCAGCACCTGCCGGTAATCGTGAAAGACGCGGGCGCCTTGAAACTCGTTCGCTGCCGCTTCTACGCGCCTTTTATCGAGGTCGCAGACGGCGATTACATCCGCAAAGGCGCGGGCTTGTTTCGCGATTCCGATCCCTTGGCCGCCGCAGCCGATAAGTGCAATCCGCGGGCGTTCGTTGGGCGATCTGGTGCTCTCTTCGGCCGCAAACGCGCGACTGTGCTCCAGAAACCAGACCGGCAGCGCAATGGCGGCTGTGGACCCGAGAGCGGTTCTGAGGAAGCTGCGGCGGGAGAGCTGTGGGGGAAGCATGGCAAAACATTCGCGGCTCTTCTACGGCAGCGCCAGTTCCTTCTCGGGAGCTGAAGCTCTGGCGACCACCTCCGAATGCTGGTTTCCAGTGCTTGCGACATAGTCTGCCTGTGGCCATGCGAAGGAGTAGCGTTCCTCAGAGGGGAGCGTTAGCTTGTTCCTCATGAAACCCGTTACCATCCTCTGCGCCATCATCCTCGCTGCATCTGCCATGTTCACCCTTACGGGCTGCGCCACAACGAAGACGAAGGCGTGCTGCACCAGCGGTTGCTCCAGCTAGCCCTCTGTAATGAAGGGGCGAGCTTGTGCCGGTAGGCAGCACTGGTTGCTGCTGGTTTCGCCACTCTCCATCTCCCTCTTCATCTTAGTCTTCGCTCGCTGGGCGGTTGTTGGGTGAAGACGAAGTGGGATGGTGATTTCTAGGAACTGATTCCCACGGCACCCACATAACGTGAACGCGAACAGCGACACTTCGCAAAGAGTGGAGTTGCCCCTGCTTGGCATGCATTGCGTGGCCTGCGCAACTCGCGTGGAGCGCGCACTCCGCGGCACGCCCGGCGTCGTGGCGGCTAATGTAAACTTCGCCACGACGCGCGCCTCGGTCGTTCACACCGCGGAAACTAACTTGGAGGCACTCCGGGAGGTGATCCGTAGCGAAGGTTACGATGCCATCCTGCCCGCGACCGGCGCGGGCTCATCGGAGGAGGGGACCGATGCTGAGGCCACCGCGAGAGCTGCTGAATACGCCGCACAAAAGCGCAAGTTCATCACCGCTGCAGTGCTCTCATCACCGGTCGCGCTGCTCGCGATGGGCGGGCATGTGATCCCTGCGCTTGCGCCGCTGCTCGATTTTCCCGGCGCTCTCTGGCTGCAGTTTGCCCTTACCACACCAGTGCTCTTCTGGGCGGGTGCGGAGTTCTTTACCGGCGCATGGAAGGCGGCACGGCGGAGAGCCGCGGATATGAATTCCCTGGTGGCGCTCGGCACATTCTCGGCCTGGGCCTACAGCGTTTTTGTCACCCTCTTCCCGCACGCGCTGACCACCGTTGCGCACGCCCACGGCCCGCCCGTCTACTACGAGGCCGCGGCGCTCATCATCACGCTGATCCTGCTCGGACGCTGGCTCGAAGCTCGCGCCCGCAGCCGCACCAGCGGTGCCATTCGCGCCCTTATCGGGCTCCAGGCTCGCACCGCACGCGTCGATCGCGAAGGGCAAGAGCGTGACGTTCCAATCGGCGACGTCGTGGTCGGTGATATTGTTCTCGTGCGGCCGGGTGAGAAAGTACCGGTCGATGGCGAGGTTATCGATGGCGCTTCTTCAGTCGATGAAAGCATGTTGTCCGGCGAGGCGATGCCAGTCAGCAAAGGCGTCGGTGATACTGTCATCGGAGCGACCTTGAACAAGACGGGGAGCTTCCGTTTCCGTGCGACGAAGGTGGGAGCTGATACTGTGGTCCAGCAGATCGTGCGCATGGTTCAGGAGGCGCAAGGCAGCAAGGCTCCGATCCAGCGGCTCGCCGATCTCATCGCGAGCTACTTTGTGCCTGCAGTCGTGCTGATCGCCATCGCAACCTTTCTGGTGTGGTTCAATGTGGCGCCCGCCGAGCAGCGGCTGACGATGGCACTAGTCACCTTCGTCTCCGTGTTAATCATCGCCTGCCCATGCGCCCTTGGTCTCGCCACGCCAACCGCGATCATGGTCGGGACGGGTCGCGGAGCCCAGCAGGGCATCCTCATCAGAAACGCTGAAGCGCTCGAGATCACGCACCGCCTGACCACCATCGTGCTCGATAAAACTGGCACCATCACCGAGGGACGACCAGTTGTGACTGACATCCTGCCGGAGGGTATTAGCGAAGAGGAGTTGCTCCGCCTCTGCGCCTCTGCCGAGCGCGGTAGTGAACACCCTCTGGGCGCGGCAATTGCGCGCCGGGCGGAGGAGCGGGGCCTCGTGCTCACTCAGGCGCACGCGTTTGAGGCGGTGGCGGGACACGGTCTTTCTGCTGAGGTGAATGGTCGTCCTGTGCTCATTGGAAATGCCCAACTTCTTCGCGAGCACGGGATCGAGCCTGCCGTCGCTTCTGGCGACAAGCTAGCGTCTGCCGGCAAAACGCCCGTCTATATTGCGATCGATGGCAAGTTCGCGGGAATCATCGCGGTTGCTGATCCGGTGAAGCCGCATTCGCGAGCGGCGATTGCGCGACTGAAGGAAACTGGTCTGAAGGTCGTGATGATCACTGGCGATCATCAGCTCACCGCCGAGGCGATTGCAGCGGAAGTGGGTATCAGCCGCGTCTTTGCGGAAGTATTGCCGGAAGGAAAGAGCGCCGCGATCAAGGAACTCCAGGCCGAGGGAGAGATCGTCGCGATGGTAGGCGATGGGATCAACGACGCCCCCGCCCTCGCGCAAGCAGATGTGGGAATGGCCATGGGCAGCGGAACGGATGTGGCCATGGAAGCTGCCGATATCACGCTCGTGCGCGGGGATCTGCGCTCGGTCGCGACCGCGATCGCGCTCTCCCGAGCGACGGTCCGGAACATCAAACAGAACCTCTTCTTCGCTTTTATCTATAACGTCTTAGGCATTCCGATCGCTGCGGGACTATTCTATCCATTCACCGGCTGGCTCCTTAGCCCGATCATTGCCTCGGCGGCCATGGCGCTCTCATCAGTGAGTGTTCTGACGAATGCACTCCGCCTTCGCCGCTTCGAGGTAAAGTCTAGTTAGTCGAGGCTTCCTGCCTCAGCACGGTGGGTTGGAATCCTTGGGGCCCGTATTGCCAGGAGACCTCCACCTTAGGCGGGACTGCTTCATGGTTGGGACCAAGGATGAAAAGCGCAGTGGCCCACGCGTCCGCGGTGGCGCAGTCCGGAGCGAGGACGCTGACGGAGCAGGGGGAACGTTCCATCGGTTCACCTGTACGCGGGTCGATGAGGTGGCTCTTCAATCCCGAGGTGCCAGGGCGGAATTGATGATAGTTGCCGCTCGTCGCCAATGCTCGACCACGGAGCTTGATCGTGCGCTCCGCTTTTCGTGCGGCGATGCCGGGGCGCTCAATCTCTACGTCCCATTCGCCATCGCCGGCCAGCACTTCCCCGCCAAACTCGAAGACGAAATCACGCACACCGCGTTGGCGGAGGAGTTCTCCGACACGGTCGACCGCGAAGCCTTTACCGATGGCTGAAAGATCGATGCCATGGCCCGCAGGACCGAATCCAGCAGCATGCACCTTTTCGAGGATGCGGTGATCGAACGCGCCGCCGCTCGCGATGCGCACTTCCTCCGCGAGCCGGAGAACGCGGGCGAGCTCAGGCGTCGGCATCTCGCCCCGATTGTGCCGGCTCAGATCCGAGTTGGCGCGCCATTGACTAAGCACTTGTTCCCATCGTTCCAGGAGTTCGGCCACATCTGCATGCAGATGCGGAGGCGTAGTTCCGCGCCAGGCGAGCGTCCAGGTGGTGCCCATGGCTTTGCCGGTGAGCAGGCGATCTTCGACGGGTCGACCTTTCCAGAATAGCACCAGGAGGAGTGCGACGGCGCTAAAGATCGCGGCGGCGCCTTTCATCGCAGAAGAACGATGCCCCACGCGGCGCACACGAGCAGCCCGGCAATCCCATCGCGTCGTGTAAAGCGGGCGGGGGAGTGCGTAAGGAAGGTGAGTAACGCACCGGTCGGGCAGCCGTAGTGGCAATACGCCTGCGGCACAAAGAACGCCGCGAGCAGGCCGCCGGTGAAGAGCACGGCGGGAAGCACCGCGCGAAAGCCGGAACTCCAGGCTTCGAAAGGTTCGGCATTGGCAAATGGCAAGTCGAGACCAGCGAAGGCGACTGTCCAGATAGCGATCAGGAGGAGCCACGGCGCCCGTCGCAGAGCGTGATGCCAGCGCGCAGGGAGGGCGAAGCGTTTGCGCGTGGTGAGGCCGGCGATGCTTTGCGCCGCGCCATGTGGGCAGAGGCGGCTGCAGTAGACGTTCTTGCCAGTAAAGGCGGGGACGAGCAGTGCGGCGATGGTGAGCGCAGCCAGCGGCCAGACCTTGCGCAGGTCCATGCCGTGGCGTGCCCAGCCGATCACTTGATCCTGTCCCAGGAGCAGTCCAAGAGTTAGCCCGGCGGCGACTGACGCAAGCGCAAACGCGGTTCGCACTGCGGGACGCCGGCCGAGCCTGGAAAAAGCGAGGACAATGCCAGTGCCGATCCACGCGAGCGCGGCAACGCCGGTCCACGGAATGCCGGCGCTGGAGTGCTCGGCTGTGTGACGTCGCAGCATTTCACGCACTGTGGTAGTTACCGCACTTGCAGTCATCGACGCGCCGCTGGCGATTAAGCCGGGCCTGGAGTCATCGCCGATCACATCCGCCACGGATTGCCCGCTGAAGCTGCGCGTGTAGAGCAGCTCATCCTTTACGTCGCCTACATAGGGCTCGTTGTCGCGACTGCCCCAAAGGGCCAGGCCGATGATCCTTTC
>DASVRY010000629.1:0-2452 GCA_036388395.1 Chthoniobacteraceae bacterium | reverse complement strand
CGGTGACCGCATTGACGGCGGCGACGTGGTATTACGCGACGCCGAAATATACGCGCGTCGGCTATGAACCGATTCAGCCGAACCCGTTTCCGCATGACATCCATGTGCAGCAGCTCGGGATGGATTGCCGCTATTGCCACAGCTTCGTGGAAGTCGCTGCGCACTCGAATATTCCGACGACGCAGGTCTGCATGAACTGCCACCAGCAGGTGCAGCGCGACAATCCGCAGCTCCAGCCGGTGCGTGATTCGTGGGCGAGTGGCAAGCCGATCGAGTGGGTGCAAATCCACAAGACGCCGGACTACGTGTATTTCAACCACTCCGTCCACGTGAACCGCGGCGTCTCGTGTGTGAGCTGTCATGGCAAGGTGAACGAGATGCCGGTCGTCTATCACGACAAGCCACACTCCATGGCATGGTGTCTCGATTGCCACCGGAATCCGGAGGAGGCCCTGCGTCCGCTCGATCAGGTCACGAATCTGGATTGGAAGCCCGAGGACATTGATGCGCAGGCATTTATTGCCAAATACGGGAAACCGCCTGGTCACGAAGGGAAGGATTATTCGAAAGTCTCTACTCTTAGTCAGGAAGAGATTGGTCTGACCTTGAAGGACCGGTGGAACATCCACGCGCCTGACCAAAACTGCTTCGGCTGCCATCGATGAAACGCGTTTTCCAACATCCTACAGAGCCCGCAACTGGCCGGAAATACTGGCGCAGTCTTGGGCAGCTCAATGATACGCCGGAGTTCCGCGGCTGGTTGGAGCGCGAGTTCCCGCAAGGCGCTGCGGAGTTGCAGGGCGGCGATGTTACACGGCGGAATTTCCTCAAGCTCATGGGCGCCTCGACGGCACTCGCGGGACTGAGTCTCTCGGCGTGCCGCCGTCCGGAAAAGCATCTCGTGCCGTTCACTCGCGGGGTGGAATGGGCGATCCCTGGCAAGGCGCTCTTCTTTGCCACCTCGATGCCGAGTCGGCGCGGGGCGCAGCCACTCGTCATCACGACCTACGACGGTCGCCCCACGAAGATCGAAGGTAATCCGCTTCATCCAGTGAGTGGTGGCGCGACGGATACGTGGGCGCAGTCCTCGATTCTCGACCTTTACGATCCTGATCGCTCCCGCTTCTTCTGGCACATGCCGCGCGGCGGCCAGCCTGGGAAGGTGAAGGAAGCAGATTTCACAAAGTGGCTCGACGAAGCACTCGCTGGGGCAGGGGATGGAGCGGGCCTCGCGTTTCTCCTCGAGGCGGATCAATCGCCCACGCGTGAACGGCTGCGGTTGGAGATCGAGAAGAAGTTTCCCAAGGCCATTTGGTCAGTCTACGAGCCGCTCGCGGCGACGGATTCAACGGCGATTTACGGTGAGGGCGTAGTTCCCACGCCAAACATCGCAGAAGCCGACGTCATCATGGCGCTCGACTGCGATTTCCTCGGGGTCGACGGTTTTCTTCCGGAGACGCGTCAGTTCAGCGCGCGGCGCAGGGTCGAAGGACCTGACGCTCGGATGAACCGGCTGTACGTCGTCGAGAATCGCTACACGATTACCGGCGCAATGGCCGATCACCGGATGCGGCTGCCTGCGAGCCAGATCGGTTCATTCCTTTCGGCTCTAGCCAAGGAAGTCGGCGGTGCCGGTGCCGGCGCGGAAGCAACCGGACTTCAGCCGCTAACTGCGCCAGTGGCGCCAGAGTGGATTCGCGAAGCAGCGGCTGATCTCGTTGCTGCCAAAGGCAAGGCTCTGGTTCTCGTCGGACCACGCCAGCCAGCAGCCGTGCAGGCGCTTGCTGCGAACATCAATTCCACGCTCGGCGGCCTGGGTGCGACCCTTCAAGGTCGTCGCGGCGTTCGTGCGGGCGTCCCGATCCAGAAGCTTGTTGAGGCGATCACGGGTAAGACGGTGAAGACCCTTTTCGTCATCGGCGGCAATCCAGTTTACAACGCGCCAGCGGATCTCAACTGGGCGCAGCTGCAAGGTGGCGTTGAAAATGTTGTCCGCGTGGGCTTCCACGAGGACGAGACAACGAAGCTTGCCACCTGGCACGTTCCGGCCACGCATTATCTCGAGTCGTGGGGTGACGGTCGTGCGGCCGATGGTAGCTATACCGCCGTTCAGCCGATGATCATGCCGCTCTTCGGCGGATGGTCTGAGCTCGATCTCCTCGCAAAGCTCGCCGGGCGTCCGAAGCCGCAAGGGCCGGAGCTGGTTCAGGAGACTTTCCGCGAACTCCTCAAGCCCGCCGATTTTCCAGCGGCTTGGACCAAGTTCCTGCACGACGGCTTCCAGGCGGAAAGCGCCACCAAACCCGAGCCATTGGCCATCAGCGGCGGAGCAGCCGCAGCCGGCACGCCTGCAGCCCCGGCGCCAGCTGCCGGTGCAGACACTTTCGAGGTCGTCCTCGCTCCCGACACGCGGGTGGACGATGGCCGCTATGCCAACAACGGCTGGCTCCAG
>DASVRY010000628.1:0-2323 GCA_036388395.1 Chthoniobacteraceae bacterium | reverse complement strand
ATAGCGCTCCAGCCCGTAACGGTCCGATACCGAGAGCGACTTCATGAGATGCCAGCCCGAGAAGTTCGAGCAGCCGATGTAACGGATCTTCCCGCTCCGCACGAGATCGTCGAGCGTCCGGAGCGTCTCCTCAACCGGCGTCAGCGCGTCGAAGCCATGCAGTTGAAAAAGGTCAATGTAATCCGTGCCCAGTCGCCGCATACTCGCCTCCACTGAGCGGAGCAGATGATGCCGCGACGAGCCGACATCGTTCGCCCCGTCGCCTGACCGAAAGGTTGCCTTGGTCGAGATGAGCACCGCATCGCGGCGGCCTTTGATTGCCTGGCCGAGAATCTCCTCCGCAAGACCATGCGAATAGATATCTGCGGAATCGAAGAGATTCAGCCCCGCCTCCAGGCAGATATCGACCAGCCGCGTCGCCTCCGCGACGTCGGTCGCACCCCAGGCGCGAAACAAATCCCCGCTCCCCCCAAACGTTCCGGTTCCAAATGAAAGCACCGGAACCTTAAGTCCCGATCCGCCTAGTTGTCTGTATTCCATAGTCAGTGAGTGTTGTTGCTTGGTTGATCTCCGGCGTGGCAATCGGCAGCTCGATGTCTTCGATTGCCAAGCGACTGAGCAGCATTAAATCCCTTCTAACGACCTATATCGCACCACCTCAAACGTTGGGCTGGCGGCGGGAAAAACTATCTCTCAATGACCTTGAATGAGAATCGCGGGAAAGTGCTTATTCCTTCAGCAATGCAGTTGGCGGGTGCGCCTACGTTGGAGAGCCGAGGGCGGTTAGTCGCGAGAGAGGAAGCGGCTCGGCGAAGTTTTATCATCCATTTCAGAGCAGCAATCATCCAGCTGAGCGGCCTGTAGCCGCTTCCCGCTTGCAAGGAGCGCAGCGCCTGACGAACACTTGTCCTCCAAGGCTGGTGATCTCGCGTCGTGAAGCGGACCTTCTTCCCAGCGTTGGCTCACCATGTTGATCATCAGCTCAGGCATGCCGAAAAGCGGCAGCACGTACCTTTTTCACCTGCTGAACGGGTTGGTGGTGGCGGCGGGGTATCCGAATTCCATGGAATCGCGGAAGCGCCACACGGCTGATGCGTGGCTGGGGCGGCCGAACAACTTCGTTGATCGGCTCTCGGGAATTCCACTCGCGAAGCTCTGGCTAATCTCTCTCAAAGAAGGACGCTTCATCGTGAAGACGCACGATCGGTTGGCGAAATCCGCACAGCTTCTCACACGCGGCGGCGGAGCGCGGGTGGTCTATACCTATCGCGATCCGCGCGATTGCCTGCTCTCGGCGCTCGACTACGGCGCGAAGCTGCGCGAGCGCGGCGCCGCCGATAGCTACTTCGGGCGAATGCACACTTTTGATGACGCCTTTCCGCAGGTGAAAGGCTGGATCGCTACCTACAACGCCTACCGGGCGATGCCTGGGATCCTCACCCTGCGCTACGAAGACATGCTCGCGCGGCCGGAGGAGGCGATCCAGCGTTGCGCGACTTACCTGCGTCTGAAGGTGGATGAGAGCGCCCGCAAGGAGATCCTCTGGGCGTGTAGTTCCGACAATCCGGACCGGACGATCCGCATGCCGGTGAACAAGGCGACGTCCTATCGCTACCGCACGGAGATGCCGGCGGATCAGCAGCAGCGTTTCGTGGATGATTACCGTGAGACGATCCTCCAGATGGGCTTTTCGCTCGAGTAGCTGCCTGTCCGAATACCCGTGAGCACAGCGATCATTATCCCCAGTTTCAATGCTGCCCCGTGGCTGCGGACGACGCTGCAATCCGCGCTCCGCCAGACGCGACCGGCGGCGGAGATCATCGTGATCGATGATGGGAGCAGCGATGAGACGGCGGAAGTGTGTGCGCCTTTTCTCAAGCAAATCCGCTATGTGCGGCAGGAGAATGGTGGCGTCTCCAGCGCACGGAATTGTGGCGCGCAGTTGACTCAGTCCGAGTGGCTGCTCTTCCTCGATGCGGACGATGAACTCTTCCCCCATGCGGCAGAAGCCCTCGTCGGCGCGGCGCATCGCGACGGGTGTGGAGTGGCGTATGGGCGGGTGCTCGTCCGCGGTCGCACACCGGCCGAGACGCACCTCCACGGACATCCCTCCGCAGCGGGCGCGGCGCCGCATCCGGCGTGGAAAAACTTCAAGCGCTCAGTGCTGACCACACCGGGCGCAACGGTGGTGCGGCGCGATATTTTCGAGAAGACCGGCGGCTTTGTCTCCGGTTACGAGCCGATGGAAGATCGCGACCTTTGGCTGAAGTGCGGTGTGCTCAGCGGCTTTGCGTTCGCCGACACGGTGGTGCTCGATAAGACT
>DASVRY010000627.1:0-5032 GCA_036388395.1 Chthoniobacteraceae bacterium | reverse complement strand
GAGGGAAGTTCTGCGCGAGAAAGCTGCGATGCTCCGCGAGCTCGCGGTTGAAGGCAGGCGCGTCGCTCTTCTGGTAAGCGTCAGACATCCGCGCGAAGCGGAGCACCCCTGGGTGCACCTGGCGCGTCACGATCGAGCCGAGCAGGCTCTGCCCGACGTTCTCGAACTGCTCAGTCGGCTTGGTGGAATCCCCCGGCGGCACCACGTTCAGCCCGGCGACTTCCGAGAGCATCTTATAGCGATCGGTGAACTGCACGATCAGCCCCAGGTCCCGTTCGTCGTGTTTTTGGCCGGAGGCGCGCGCGTGCACCGCCGCAAGGCCAGGCGCGATCGAGGTCTGGAAAAGCGCCAGCTCATCAGGAAACCCTTCGACACCCTGCGGCTGCAGCGAGTTTTGCAGACCGCGATAGTGCACGAGCGTCTTGTGCAGCTTCAGCACGTCGCGCTGAAAAAGTGTGCGTTTACCTTCATCAGTGCCGGCTGCCTGGCGCACCTGCTTTTCCATTTCACCAAGCTTCGGCTCGATCTGGCGGAAGGAGAGAAACTTCTCCTTTTCGTCGGTCACGCCGAAAAGACTCTTCACGTCCTTGTCGTCGACGCGGAAGATTTTCCGCGTGTCGGCGGTGCGAGGTTTCATCATCACCTCCATCAGCCACTCGGTCGCGCTGAAGGTGCGCTTCTCGACCTGATCGCGATGAGTTTGCTTGCCGCTGAAGATGAGCAGCGAATTCCGCGCTGCGGAATCGAACGGCTGAATCCGGCCCGTGGTGAGCACCGGGGTCGTACCGAAGTCGCGGATGTTCAGATCCGACGCAGGCTTTTTCTCCCTCGAGGCACCGAACAACATGACCACGGCCAGCGCGAGCACGGTCCACGGCAGCCATCGCAGCCGTTCGTTCGTCACGGCGCCGGACGCCGGAGTCTTGCTGCGCTTCGGTTTGCTTTCGAGGGTGTCAGTTTTCATGCGGCGGCGCGGCGTTTGTTAAACTTCATCAGGTGCGAGGTGAACTGCACGAGCAGCCCCAGCGAGACGAGCGTGCAGGCGATGTAGGGCAGCACCCAGTTCGGGTTCCGCACCACCTGCAGGATCGTCGTCTTGTCGTTATTCGCAAAGCTCGCCTGGTAGAAAGTCAGCCCGCCGTAGCGCAGCGGATTGTTCATGAAGATGCGGACCTCGCGATCCTCGTTGTTCGTCGCATCCTTAAGCTGCACCTGGCTGGCGAAATCCTTCGGGATTTGGGTGCCGGTGTATCGTTCGTGGGTGAATTTCAGCAGCTTCAAGCTGAACGGCTTGTAGTAGCGGCGCGGACGAATCTGAACGTCGTAGCTTTTCCCGTCGACCTCCACGATCTGCGGCGATGGTACGGCAAGCGTGAACCAGAGCGATGCAAGATAGGTGCCGAGGCTCTTCCCATCCTTCGTCAGCTCGATGAAAGCGCTCGGAAAGTCGCGCTCGTCCATCTTCACCGCCATCGGCACCTCGGTCACCGCGAAGCGCGGCCCGAGGCCCGCAGTCGCCAGCGAAGGCTGCGTATCGCCTTCTGCACGGCGACCCATGTTCGAATTCGGCATGAACTGCTTCACGCGGATCTCGAACGGGAGCTTCTCGTCCTTGATCACCTCGTTGTTCGCGAGCAGCGACTGTGGGATAGCGATCACCTGATCGTGCTCCGGAGCCGAGCGATCGATGATCGCGAGCTCTGTATCCCGGATGCTTTCGGAGTAATGCACCGTCTGCCCGGTATCGATGCGCATCTGGCTTTCCACGGAAAGCAGCGTCGTGAGCAGACCGCCGACGAGCAGCAGGATAATGCCGAAGTGCGTGATCGTGATCCCGAGCTTCTGCCATTTCAGACGCAGCTCGACGTAAAAGGCGAGCGCCACATCCATGATCAAAAACAGGAGCAGCAGCCACCCTTGATAGCCCACGGCGAGGATGATCCAGGTCTGCGCCGCCAGCACGCCGATCACCACCAAAAGCCGCCACCAGCCAAGGGTGAAGCGGGAGAAATGCGCCGCGAGGAGATTCGCCAGCAGGAGTGAACCGAGCAGCCAGCCGCCGGGAAGAATCGGCAGCTTGAAGCCGCCGCCGGCCGGTTGCCACCAGACGAAGAAGGTATCGAAGTAGGTCTTCTGTGCGTGGTAGATGCCGAGATTTACCTGATCCAGCGTGCCGACCACGATGAGGACCATCGAGAAGGCGAGGCAGACGATGGTCAGCTTGAGCGAGGTGAAAAACGCGACAGTGCGCGTCCAGAGGGCGTTCATCAGTGAAATTGGACGGACTGCAGAAAAGCAATAAACGCCGCCTTCTCCGCGGCGACAACGGAATCCTCGCCCGTCATCTTGAAGAACCAGGAGGAGCCGGCGTGCTCGAGAATGGCCGCAATGGTGCGCTGCGGCTTCGTCTTTCCAGCGGGTGGCTGTTCGCCTGCCATGTCGAGCAGCACGCCTTGTTCCCCGGCGACGTTGATCGGCTGGAGCATGGATTTGAGCCCCGCTTCATCCGTTTCGGGAAGAGCGATTTGGCCGCGCCAGCGGTTCACATTGGCGAGCATGCCGCCTGCCGGTCCGCTGAAGGTGATAACGGAAATGTCGGCGCGCTCACCGTCTTTCGCGGCAGAGAGGAAGCTGCCCGCGCGCATCCCGGAGGCTGGTTGTTCCGTCCAGCTCTCGGGTTTCGTCCACTTTGGCGGTTCGGTATGCTCGTGATTGTCGCCAGCGTTTGTGTTGCCGCCGGGCGTGTCTTTGGCCAGTGGCGAAGGCTCATCTTTGGGTGCCTGGTAGGCGCGAATCTCGTCGCGCTCGCAAGCAGTGAGCCCCGCGGCGGCGAAGAGGATAAGGAGCAAGATAGGACGAAGTTTCATGAGCGGGCACGCACGAGTAGCGGAAACCGCCACCGGCGCGAAGTGCATTCGCGGGTGCCAAGTTAATCCAACGAAGCGCTTTTCTTTAGAACGTCTCGGACACGGCTTTGGACACATACCGAGGATCGAGATCCGAAAAGGCCGAGAAGCTCCATGGAACGATCGTGCCGCCGTTCCGCCGCTCCGACGCGATAGATTGTGCATGAAGGCGTCTATTTTCATTCCGTTGATCACCGCCGTGGCCTCGCTGGCGGCCTCTATTTCTCTCCAGGCGCAGACCGCTGAAACGTCGAAAGGCGAGCCGGTCCGGACGAACCCCGTGAGCGGCTCAGATTCCCGCGCGGTGCCGGCAAACACCACGCCGGGCGCGACGACGACAGCGAACGTCGAAGGGATCATGCGAGCCAAGGGCGGCGTCCATTTCGTTAAAGCGGCCAAAGCCACCCGTCTCGACAACGAGCTGAAGCTTTCGGAGGGAATCACCGCGCGTCCAGACGGCATGGTGACGCTGAAGGATGGAAAGCAGATCCAGCTTCAAGATGGGCAGATGGTAACGCTCAGTGGGGAGCTGATCACGGTCGGCAGCGAGCCTCCCGGGATCGTCTTCGCCTCGGGGACGATGAGCGTCAACGGCGCGGTGGGCCGCCCGGAGACAACCACCGGACCCAACACGCAAGGGAAGCTCGATCCGAATGACCCGGCGGGTATTCCTGGGCAGCAATCGCGCAAGTAGCACCGGTCGACATCCATCCCCCAATATCATGTCTATTCTTTCACACCGGACGGCCGCGGCAATTCTCGGTGCCTCACTTTCGATCACTGCACTGGCGGCGGATCCGGCCATCTCCGCGGGGCAGCGCAAGCTAAAGGAGCGAGGCTTCTACACGGGTGAAGCTACCGGCGCGAACGACGAGGCAACGCGCTCCGCCGTGCGGCGATTCCAGATCCGCGAAGGCTTGGAGGTGACCGGGAACTTGGATCAGGCGACCGCCGCAGCGCTACAGAACGACGCGGCCGCGCGCCCGGAGGTGAGTGCGGCGGATGACGCCCCAGCAGGTCCCTCCGTCCGGGAGCGAGCCCGGAACGTCGTGGAAGATGATCGTGCGTTCCTCAATCGCGTAGAGGCGGCGGATATCGATGAGCCGCCAGCGGAACAGGTCGCGCCACCGGTTCGCCCGGAAATTCGGGAGTCGGCCCCACCTGAGAGGCGGGAGCCAGCTCCGCCCAAGCCGAAATCACGCGTCGTGGAGCAAGAGCCGCCCGCGCCAGAGCGCCCAGCGCGTGTCGAGCCGAGAGAGCGTCCCGAGCCCAGAGAGCCACGCGAAGCGAGAGAGCCGGCGCCGGTGGCAGCCGGGCCTTCCGGAATGTCCGCCGCTGAAGCCCGGCGGTTCGTTGAGAGCTACCTCTCCGCCGCAGAGGGTCCTTCACCAGAAGGAGAAGTCAGCTTTTATGCAGACGAGGTCGATTACTTCGACAGCGGCAAGGTTGGCCGCAGTTTCGTCGCAAAAGACCAGCGCAGCTATTACAAGCGGTGGCCGAAGCGTCAGTTCAACCTTGTTGGGGAGCCGACGATCACCCGCACCTCCGCGACTGGAGCGTCGCTCCGGTTCCGGGTGCGCTATGCAGTCGATGGGGGTGACGAGAAGGGCAAGGGGGAGGTGGAGAACTTCGTCCGGCTCCGAAAGACAGGGTCAGGATACAAGATTGCAGCCATCCGCGAGCGGAAGCTGAACTGAAGGGAAAGGAAGAATTGTTTGCAGCACGCGAAGCACTGGACCGGGAGGTCCGTTGCCGAAAACTATTAGTCTACGCTCCCCAGCAACAGCGTGGCCGGGCGCCTCTGAGGAGGGAGCATAGGCCTTCGGTCTGTGGTTGAACACCTCCCGGTGGGAAAGACCGCACGTCGTTAACGCCTCACCTGAGCTTCGAGCCCGAGCCTGTTACCGAGACGCAAGGCTCCCGGACACCGCCTCCACCGCTGAAGCTCGGAGGCCGAGCTCTCAGCGAGAGATGCAGACGAGGTTTTCGCCGGTGCGGATGAAGAGAGCGCCGTCCGCCGCCACGACCGATGAGCGTGTCGGAGCGGTGCTCTCCAGCTTCACGGTCGCGAGGATCTTGAACTCATCACCCGCGTCCAATACCACGACCGTGCCTCGCTCGCTGAC
>DASVRY010000626.1:0-8531 GCA_036388395.1 Chthoniobacteraceae bacterium | reverse complement strand
CAGCTCCTGAGGTCAGCCGGCTTAATGAGAAAGTCGCCCGCGAGATCGGGCCGCAGGTGCCGGACGAGTATCTCTTCCGTGTGGTCGATGCACTGGATGAGATCGGGGCAGAGACTGGAAAGACGGTCCCGCAGATCGCGTTGAATTGGCTGCTCCAGCGACCCACCGTCTCCACGGTGATCATTGGCGCGCGCAACGAAGAGCAGCTCCGCCAAAATCTCGGCGCCGTCGGCTGGAACCTGACGCCGGAGCAGGTCGCCCGGCTGGACACCGCAAGTGCTCCGACGGCGATTTACCCGCACTGGCACCAGCAAGGATTCGCGGAGCGGAATCCATTTCCCACAGTAGCCGGCAGCTGAAGCGGCCCGCTCGGCCATTGCAAAAAATCTCGACCGGTCCGCGGTGCTGCACCCAGAGTCCGCGGCATGATCATCAAGCCGAAGGTCCGCGGATTTGTCTGCGTGACCGCACATCCCGAGGGCTGCGCCGCGCACGTCCAGCAGCAGATCGATTACGTCCGCTCCAAAGGCACCGTGCCGGGGTTGCCGAAGCGGGTGCTGGTGATCGGATCATCCACGGGATACGGGCTGGCGTCGCGGATCGTGCCGGCCTTCGCTGGCGAGGCGGCGACGCTTGGCGTGTTCTTCGAAAAAGCCGGTGAGGAGAAGCATACGGCGACCGCCGGGTGGTATAATTCTGTTGCTTTTGAGAAGGCGGCGCATGCCGCCGGCCGGTACGCGAAGAGCATCAATGGCGACGCTTTCTCCGATGAGATCAAGGCGCAGGTGATCGAGACGATCAAAGCCGATCTCGGGCAGGTGGATGCGGTGATTTACAGCCTCGCCTCGCCACGTCGGGTTCATCCGAAGACGGGTGCGGTGCACAAGTCGGTGCTCAAGCCGCTCGGGGATCCTTACACCGCAAAGACCGTCGATACAGATAAGGGTTTGGTCACGGAGATCACGCTGGATACTGCGACAGAGCAGGAGATCGCGGATACGGTGACGGTAATGGGCGGGGAGGATTGGGAGATGTGGATCGATGCCCTGTCCGAAGCTGGCGTGCTTGCGCCGGACGCGTTGACGGTCGCCTACAGCTATATCGGGCCGGATGTGACGTGGGCCATCTACCGCAACGGGACGATTGGTAAAGCCAAGGAGGACTTGGAAGCAACGGCCAAACGACTTGCCGCGAAGCTCGCTCCGACAGGCGGTCGGGCCTTGGTCTCGATCAACAAGGCTTTGGTGACGCAGGCGAGTTCGGCCATTCCGGTGGTGCCGCTTTACATCTCACTGCTTTACAAGGTGATGAAAGAGGCCGGCACGCACGAAGGTTGCATCGAGCAGATCCACCGCCTGTTCGCTGAACGGCTCGTGGAAGGGGCGGCGCCGCAGCTCGACGAAGCGGGTCGTGTACGGATCGATGACCTGGAGATGGCGCCCGATGTGCAGAAAGCCGTGGCGGACGTGTGGCCGCAGGTGAACACGGAAAATCTACCGCAGCTCTCGGATATCCGAGGCTATCGGGAGGAGTTTCTGAAGCTCTTCGGATTTGGCCTGCCCGGGGTAAATTACGAAGCAGAGGCGAACCCGGTGGCCGATCTTCCCTCCGCGGTCTGAGGCGTGGCCGGAATTTCAACCGCGAAGGACGCGAAGAGAAAGACCGTCCGCTATGTAGCTGTAGGGGACAAGCTGGAAAGTGCGTGTTCTCGCTACTTTGAAACGAGCTCCCGTAGCGCATTGCGGTCATCCCTGAGCGAAGTCGAAGGACCCCGTCGTGCACCGAGCGGCGTCCGCTTAAGATCGTAGAATGCTTGTAGGCAAGCGGCGTTGATCGAACACCCGGGGTTCTCACTGAAGCCGGCGCCGCAGGCTCCGCTAAGATACTCGTATTCCAAACCTCGGTGCCGCTTGAGCAAAGCGCCTTCGCGCTCTTCGCGTCTTCGCGGTTTACCCTGCCACCTATGGCCTAAGTGCGGGCGCCGTGGCTTTTGGCGGCGGAGGCGTGGTGGTAGCTGGGCTGGTCTCCGATGTCGTGGAAGGAGACAGAGCGTCGGCGCCTGTCGCCTCGACCGCCTTGGGTGATGGAGTGGCTTTCGGCTTCGCCACGACTGGGCGGTCCATCGCGAGCAGTTCGGAGACAGTGACGAACTTCATGCCCTTCGCGGTTAGGTCGTCGAAGGTCTGTGGCATCGCGTCGACGGTGGTCTTGTGGATGTCGTGGGCGAGGATGATCGAGCCGGGCACGGCTCGCTGCACGATGGCGCTGTGCACTCGGCTGGCGTTGCGGATCTTCCAATCGAGCGGATCGACGTCCCACATGATTACTTTGTAGCCCCACTTCTTGTGCACCCACGCCTTCTGGTTTGCGGTGAACGAACCGTAGGGAGGACGCATGACCTTCGCGCTGACGCCGGTGGTCTTCTCGATGATGTCATGCGTTCTCTGGAGCTGATCGGTGACGCCGCCTTCGCCCATCTTCCCGAGATTCGGATGAGACCACGAATGGCTCGCGACCTCGTGTCCTTCATCAACGATCCGCTTCATGATCGCGGGATATTCCTCCGCGCACTGCCCTACGACGAAGAAGGTCGCCTTCAGTTTGCGCTGTTTGAGCATGTCGAGCAGGCGAGGGGTGTGTTCGGCGTGCGGGCCATCATCGAAGGTCATCGCGATGTAGGGACCGTCGACGTTGCACTGGTTGTAAGTGATCTTCGGGCCTGAGCTCACCGGAGCAGACGTGGCAGGAGCGGCGCGTTCGGCTTCAGGCACTGGCGAGGTCGCGGGAGCAGCGCTGGGGCTGGCGAGCGGCGGCGGTGTGGTGCCAGAGTTCTGTGCGCTGCAGGCCAGCGGAAGGGAAACGAAGACGGCGAAAAAGACGGGGCGGAGCTTCATGGTAAGCGGAAGTGCGTAAGGGACACCTTGCGCGGCTGTAAACACAAGGAGGATCGTCGTGAAGCTAATCGAGAAACCGCTGAAGAATGACCCCCAGCTTTTTCACGGTCTCCTCCGGCCAGAGGTTCTTTTGCGTGACGAGCGCGCTGTCGAGCGCACGATGTTCTGGCCAGTGTGGCTCGGTCGGGATCTGCGGGATGACTTTCTCGAGGATGCGTTTTGCGGATTCGGCGTTCGCGAGCAGATGGGAGATGACAGCCTCGGCGGTCACAGGCTCCTCCTCGGTTTTCCAGCAGTCGTAATCCGTGATCATGGCCAGTGTCGCGAGTGCGATCTCGGCTTCGCGGGCGAGCTTCGCCTCGCCAAGATTGGTCATGCCGATCACGTCGAAGCCGAGCTTGCGGTTCGTCTCGCTCTCCGCGCGGGTGGAGAAAGCGGGGCCATCCATATTCACGTAGGTGCCGCCGTTGTGAACGGGAATGCCGAGCTCGCGAGCGCCATTGGCGAGGAGTTGCCGGAGTGGCGCGCACGTCGGATCGGCGAAGCTCACGTGCGCGACGATGCCGCTGCCAAAAAAAGTGTGATCTGCGCGGCGACTGGTGCGGTCGAAGAATTGCGACGGCAGGACAATGTGACGGGGCTCGTATTGCTCCTGCAGGCTTCCAACGGCAGTCACGCAGATGATCCAGCGCACATTCAGCGATCGAAGCGCGTAGATGTTCGCGCGGTGATTCAGCTCGTGCGGCATGATGCGGTGACCGCGTCCGTGCCGGGGGAGAAAGTAGACCTGCCGGCCGGCGATTTTGCCGCCAAAGATGACGTCGGATGGTGCGCCGAAGGGTGTTTCAATGCTGTGCTCGGTCGCCTCAGTGAGGCCTTCCATCTGGTAAAGGCCGCTGCCGCCGATGATGCCGATTGCTGGTTCCTGCATGGCCGCGGAGAGTAGAAGACCGACCGCTGAGGGAAAGGAGGAAAGTGACGGGTGTCTACAGATCGTCCTCGTCCTCCTACTCCAACTCGTCCTCGGAAGGGTTCAGAAAACGTCAAACGTCGAACTTCGAAGTCGGATTTCAGCTTGGGAACCCGCCCCAAGGAACTAAAACAGCGACGGCGGCGGCGTTGCTGGTGCCTCCAGGTCGGTAGCACCAACTGGAATGCTGATCACGTCCCCAACCGGATGCCTTGCGCGGACCATTGCGCCCTCACGCGCGACGAGCTTGAGGACCTGCCCAGGGAGCAGATCGACTGAGCCAAACCGTGTCCGGACGCTGATCTTTCTCGTGACGGTGAGCGTTGTTTTGGGTGCGCCGGCGGCGTCTGGGACAGGGGTTTGCGCCGTTGGCGTCCCCGTAGCCGGTGGAGTTGAAAGGTCGAGGAACGGAACTTCGCCAGCGGGCGCCGATGGTGTCGCAACATCTGCAGGCGTCGCCGCAATCATCTCACTATTGGGATCTGCCGTCGGAGCGGCTGGGGCCGCATCCAGTGTTGCATCAGCAGGAGGAATCGCCGAGGGATCCGCAGGCGCAGGAGTTGTCGGCGCCATCGGGGCTGGCGAGGCCGTTGCTCCCGCCGCTGGTTGAGCGGGCTTCGCGAAAGTGAAATTCTTTGGGTTAAACCAACCCCGGCGCATTCCTTCGTAGCCGGCGTAGAGCACGCCGAGGACGAGCAAGCCGATGAACAGCCCCCGGAAGGCTGCGAGGATCGGGAACGCGCCAGCTTTCCTGCCTGGCTTCAGTGGCGTGGTGCCGCGGCGCAACTCAGGCGCGACCTTCGGCCCCTGCGAGTAGTTGAGCTTGCCCTTCCACTCTTTCCTCACGAGCTGTGGAAACTTTTCCGCAACTGCAGGGAAGAAATAGCTCCATGTCGCGTCCTCCTCGTTGGCGTCCCAGTTTGGGAAGCGCACATCGAGATAGCCGACGAGCACTTGGCAGTGCGCCTTCGTGACTTTCGTAAAGCACTCCGCTCCCTTCGTCTCCGCGACTTGGAAAAAATGGTTCGATCGGTTGTCTTTTCGCGCCTGGATCTCGGCCGCGAAGAGCTCCGGATGGAGCCGGAGCCGCTCCTCATTCCAGCGCGCAATTCGGCCCGGGTCCTTCGGGTTCTCCATCGTGTCGTTCACGAGGAGGGCGGCCTGCTCCTTGGTCATCTCGTCGGTGAACGGGATGCCCATGAAGGTGAGGAACGCCTTCTGGCGCGCAGTGATTTGTTCACTACCTCCGGCGGCGGCGGTCGCATCGCCAGCGGCCTTTGGAGGAGGTGGTGGCTTCGCCGAGGGCGTCGGAATCGGCGCGGGGTAGAGGACGCTATGGAGTGGGATCCAATCCGCCATGCCCGGCTTCCAAGCCAGATCGTTGATTGAAACGCTGCCCTGCTTGAGCAGGGTCTGGGTGGTCTCCTCGCTGAAAGGTCCGATCTCTTTGCCGTCGCGCAGAATGTAAATATCCATCGAGGTGTCACTTGCTAACCGTCGAGCGGACCAAATTCATGCCACTAAATCGGCACGCCCGGGCGGAAAGCACGGGGATTTACCTTGAGCGAAAGAGAAACGCGAGCGGTTTCGATCAGGGGACGGTGCTGCTGAACCGCTAGATTTCCTTACCGCTTCTTCATTACCGAGCTGCCTGCGCCGCTGAGCCGAGGCTTTGCGAGTCAGCCGAGCGGGCGGAGGCGGGGAGGCAACTGATACTTCGAACGTTCAACTTTCAACGTCGACCATCGAAGGCTGAGTTGTCGCACTCGCCTTTGCCTTAGGAGTTGCAAATTCAGGGTTGGCGTCCAGCGTTTTCCGCTTCCGTCCCGCCAGGGAGTCTCTACGCCGCAACCGCTGCGTCCCGATTCGGATACAGCTTGAAGACTTGATCCAACCTCGCGATGTCGAAGATCGCGCGGACATTCGGCCGGAGGCCAAACAAGCCGAATTGCCCGCCATAGCTGGCGATCCGCTGCATCGCCTCAATGAAAAGCGCGAGGCCTGAGCTGTCGATATAGGAGACGCCTGTCAGATCAACGAGAATGCGCGGCTGGCGCGCTTCGATGAGCGGCTGCAGCTTCTCTTTGACGTGCGGGGATTCGTGAAGATCGATTTCGCCTTCGAGAGAGAGAATGCCGGGTTCGGGCTGAGTGACAGAGGCCATGGGAGCTATTGATGCGGTGATCGCACAGGCTAATCCGCGACAGCGCGGCTCGCCGGATGCCTGCAACGGGTAAATGGATGATATTCCTGCAGCAAGTCGCCACTACTCGACGCAGCGATCACTCGCCGCCTCCAAATCCGACGCCGTTGCCGCCTTTGCGCGCGAGGTATTCCTCGACCCGTAGGAGATTCCCTTCGCCGGCGCGTTGAACGATGCTCAGGAGATCATCCATCGAGGAGACTTCCTCGAGCTGCTCCTGGACGAACCATTGGAGAAATTGCTCGGTGGTGTAATCGCTCTCCCCCTTGGAGAGATGCACGAGGTGATTGATCTGCGCCGTGACGCGCTTTTCCTGCTCGAGTGAGAGGCGCACTGCTTCTTCGGCAAACTGGAAGGTCGCATGCGGCGCCGGCAGCGCGGGAATGGCCACCTTGCCGCCGGTATCGAGGATGAACTTCACGAACTTGTAGGCGTGTTCCTTTTCCTCCTCGGCCTGCTTGTAGAAATGCGCGGAAAGCATCGGCAGCGTCTCGCGATCGAAATGCGCGGCGATGGCGATGTATTGCAGCATCGCGCCGAATTCGTTACCAACCTGTTCGTTCAGTGCGGCCAGGACGTTTTCGCTGATGAGCATGGCGCGAGTGTCGTCGAGCTGTCGAGAGGGTGAAAGCAGAAACTACCGCTGCACTTTCCAGCGGGTTTCCGGCTGTAGATTGATCTCGGCCTGGTTGATCTCAAAGCCACACGCTTGGATCAAATACGCAATGCCTTCGCGGCTGCCCATGGTCTGCTTCAGGCTGTTCGCAAAAATCTCGATGTATTCCTTGTAGCTATCGAGGGCGAGGCTGCCTTCCGACACATAGCGGGCGAGTTCTTGATCGTGGCTCTCGATCATGTCGAAGAGCGCACGCCGCAGCCGGATGCGCATGACCGGATCGACGACCAGCTTGAAGGGATTCGCGCCGGGATCCGAAGGGAGCGGTTCGTTGGCAATGTCGAAGGAGAGGGTGGCTAGAGTGGAGTCGTTCATGATTCAGGAGTCGAAAGCGGTGATCTCACCAAATGGGGTACAGCGTGTAAAAGCTGAAGCTCGCTCGGGAGGTAGTAGAGAACCATCACAGATGACAATCAATGGAGCGATAAGCGGTGAGATCTGGCCGTCGACCTTTTTGTCGATTGATGATGCTCTGGGGTAACCGTCAGGAGTGAGGCCGCGAACGCGGTCATCCTGAGCGCAGTCGAAGGACCCCGTCGCCTTACGAGCTGCATTCCTCACAGAGCCGCATGTTGCTCTTTCCAGCAACGCGTGCCTGTGAAGCGGCGGGGTTCTTCGACTTCGCTCCAGTCGCTAAAGCTCCCTCCGCTTCGCTCAGAATGACTCGTTTGCGGGGGAGTCTTGGCCGTCATCAGTGCTTCGTCCCGGCAGCTCATCTAGGTAGCGCTCGCGGTCGGCCGCGAAGGCAAGACAAGCCCGGATGTCCGTCTCTGTGAGATCCGGGAATTCGGCGAGGATCTCCTATGCGTCACTCCGGAGGCGAGATACTCCAGCACGTCGATCACGCGGATACGCATTCCGCGGATACATGGCCGGCCACCACATTGCGCAGGGTTCACGGTAATCCGCTCGGCAATCTCCGTCTTCATGCTGAGAGCCTGCGGCTTGTTAAGAGTGACTGCAACCTCGCGCCTGGGGTTACGCCGGCAGCGGCTGGCGAGCGCTGGTCGGAGGTTCGGCGGGCGGGTTGGCTTCGCTGCGGAAGCTGCGCCAGCGGCTGAGCGGGATGACGGCCAGCCCGATCAGGAGCAACTGGCTCACGGTGAAGCCAGCCAGCCAGTAGAACGCCGCGTCGATGAAACCGTAGCTGTGCAGACCGACGCCAAGCATGTTGACGCCAAACCAGCTCATGCTCGTGATGATGTTGCCGAAGATCGCGCAGGCCATGAGGCCGCGTTGACGGATCATGCCGCCCCAGCGGGCGTGCAGGATGAGCGCATTCCAGAGCACGATCAGCAGCGCGCCGTTTTCCTTCGGATCCCAGCCCCAGAAGCGGCCCCACGATTGATCGGCCCAGATGCCGCCGAGCACTGTGCCGACGAAGCTGAAGAGCGTCGCGAAGCAGATGATCCCGTAGACGCTGCGGTCGATCGCCTTTGCCGTCCCGCCATCAAGGCCGCTCGTGAAGAGCCCGCGGACGACGAAGATAATCGCCAAAAAGCCAGCGAGATATGTAGCCGAATAGCCCAAGGTGATGATCACCACGTGGGTCGCCAGCCAGAAGTTCGAGTCGAGCACGGCGCGCATCATTTCCATCGTGTCGCCGGCGAGCGAGAGATGATGCGCGACCAGCAGCGTGGAGAAGCCGATCACGGCCGCGACGAGGATGCCGATCGAGTTCCGCCAGACGGTCTCGAGCATCAGCCCGAGGAGGCACGCGGCCCAGCCGATGAAGACGGCGGCGGAGTACAGATTCGTGACCGGCGGGCGGCCTTCGAGCGTCATGCG
>DASVRY010000625.1:0-3500 GCA_036388395.1 Chthoniobacteraceae bacterium | reverse complement strand
TCCGGATCACGCGGGTTCGCCACTAAAACCAGGGTCGCGCCCTTTGCACTATTCAAGGGGCGGCAGAGAATGGTGCGCCCGAACAGTGGAACGTCTCCTTCCGGCGTTCCCCTTTCCTCGGCTTGCCAGGCCATGGAGCGAGCGACGACCCCGGCAACAGTCCCCGGCGTCTGTGATAGCTCCCGGAACCCGGTGAACCTTTCCGCGAGGTTGGTGCTCACCTGTTCCATGAATACCTCGTATAGAGCCTCCGTATTCACATCCGCTGGGGCTGACAGGTATCCGACCGCAAAGCTCTTGCGCGCAACGCCGTTCACCTGCTCCTCGACTCTCACGAAGTAGCTGTCGTCTGGAATGATCTTGAAATGCGCGGGGTATTCAAAGGCGAATGGCACATAGTGTTGCTTCAAGCCTTCTGGGGTGGTGGCGACTTCGCTTCGGAAGGTCTGCACTCCGGAAGCGATTTCCTTCTCGACCTCTTTGCTCCCCGCCCAATAAAGGCCGAGAGCACCGACGATTAACGCGAGCACAGCCACGCACCCGCAACCTCCAGCGATCCACGGCCAGGCCTTCTTTTTGGATGCGACGTCCGGCTGGGGTGACGGAGACGGCGGCGGCGCTGCAGATGGATAATCAGACATTTGCGAGAGTGGGTGACGGGATGTATTACGAAAACCGTCGTAGGCGCGGACAAAAGTCGACCATTATCACGCTTGTCTGGTTGAACCGGAGCAAAGACTTGGCACCGAAACGGCAGTGCTCGTAGTCTGCGAGTGAATCTCCCCCGGCATGAAACTCCGCGTCTCTCTCGTCGTCCTCTCCTGCTTGCTCAGCATTATCACTGGCCTCGTGCTTGCGCGTGGTGGCGCTGTAAAGGAACGCACCACGGGCGGGCGCGTGCGGCTCGGGCTTTCAATGGATACCTTGAAAGAAGAGCGGTGGCAGGGCGACCGCGACATGTTCGTGCGTCGGGCTCAGGAACTCGGCGCCGACGTGGAAGTCCTTTCCGCGAATAGCGACGACACGAGGCAGATCAGAGATGTCGAGGCGCTGCTTACTGGCGGGATTGATGCACTGGTGATCATCCCCCACGACGGCGCCGCGATGGCTCGAGCCGTGGAACTCGCGCACAAGGAAGGGGTGCCCGTGCTCGCTTACGATCGCCTCATCACGGGCAGCGATCTCGACCTATATATGACATTCGACAACGTGAAGGTGGGCGAGTTGCAGGCGCAGTTTCTCGTCGATCGGCTGGGCTCCGGCGGAGGAGCGAAGCGGATCGTCCGCATCTACGGCTCGAAGACAGATAACAACGCGCGGCTCTTCAAGGAAGGTCAGGACAAGATCTTGGAACCCCTAATCCGTAGCGGCGAGATCGAGATTGTGCATGAAGACTGGGCCCAGGATTGGCGTCCAGAGAATGCCAAGCGCATCGCCAACTCCGCACTAACCAAAGGCGTTGCGATCGACGCGATCCTCGCCTCGAATGATGGGACAGCCGGTGGCGCAATCCAGGCGCTGACCGAGGAAGGCTTAGCGGGCAAAGTGGTAGTTACCGGTCAAGATGCGGAACTCGCCGCCTGCCAGCGCATCGTCGCCGGGACGCAAAGCATGACGATCTACAAGCCGCTTAGTCGACTCGCGACCCAGGCGGCCGAAGTTGCAGTAAAGATGGCCCGCAGGCAACCATTGGTAGCGAAAGCCGAGCTAGATAACGGCAAGACCATGGTGCCAAGCGTCCTGCTCGATGTGATTTCTGTGACAAAGGAAAACATCAAGGAGACGGTGGTGAAAGACGGCTTCCACAAACGGGAGGCGATCTACGGCACCGCGCCGACAGCGTCCGCCTCTCCGTCATTCTGAGAGGAGTGCAGGGAGCATAAACAGCGGAGACCTAGTCGAAGGAGCCTTAGCGCAAGGAGTGTCAATTATGCCGCAAGGACCGGTCCTAATAGCGCGCAACATCACCAAGCGGTTCCCCGGAGTGATTGCATTGCGCGACGTCTCCTTGGATCTCCGCGCGGGCGAGATTCACGCTTTGTGTGGCGAAAATGGCGCGGGCAAATCGACGTTGATCAAGCTCCTCTCGGGCATTCATCCCCATGGTAGCTATGAAGGCGAGTTGATGATTGACGGCGTAGTTGCGCGCTTTAGCTCAATCAAGGAAGCCGAACGCGCAGGATTGGCCGTCATTCATCAGGAGCTTGCGCTCGTCGAAGGCATGACGGTCGCGGAGAACATCTTTCTCGGGGCGGAACCGCGGCGCGGGCTGTTTGTCGATCACCTCAAGATGCAACGAGAAGCACGTGCTCTGCTCGAGCGCTTCCAGGTGAGCATTGATCCAGAGGCACCGTGCTCCGCGCTTGGCGTGGGTGAAAAGCAGCTCGTCGAGATCGTCAAAGCACTGGCCAAGAACTCGCGCATCCTCATCCTCGACGAACCAACCGCCGCACTCGCCGAGCACGAGGTGCAGGTGCTGCTCCGCATCCTCCGGGACCTGCGGGCGCAAGGGATTGCCTGTATCTATATCTCGCACAAGCTGGAGGAAGTCTTTGCCATCGCGGACCGGATCACCGTGCTGCTCGATGGCGCGACCGTCGCAACGCTCGACGCTGCAGCGAGTAGCAAAGGCTTGGTCATCCGGCACATGGTTGGCCGGGAGCTTGAAGATCTATTTCCGCGTCGCGCTTCAGCAATCTCCGAGCAGGCACCGATTCTCCGCGTGGAGAATCTCACCGTCGCAGATGCGCAGACCGGCCGAGTGAGACTGAGCGACGTTTCGTTCAGCGTTGCTCCCGGTGAGGTGCTCGGGATCGGCGGGTTGATGGGCGCAGGCCGCACGGAGCTGCTCATGCATCTTTTCGGCGCCTGGGGCGAACGACGCGCAGGGCGCGTTGAGCTCGCGGACGAGGAAGTTTTCCCAGACGATCCCGCCCGAACGTTGCGCAAAGGGATCGCGTTGGTCAGTGAAGATCGCCGTCGCTACGGGCTCGTTTTGGATGAAACGATCGGCTTCAATCTTTCGCTGTCATCGCTCGACAAGTATAGCGGGCGAGCGCTGGTCGACAGCCGTCGCGAATACCAGAGCCATGAGGAGAGCTTTCGGCGGCTCAGGGTGAACGCGCCGAACCTCGAAGCAGTCGTCGGCAAGCTCTCGGGCGGTAACCAACAAAAGGTCGTGCTCGGCAAGGCGCTGCTTTCCGAGCCGCGGGTTATCTTTTTGGACGAACCTACGCGCGGCATCGATGTCGGCGCAAAGGTCGAGATCTACGAACTGATCAACGAGCTCACAGACGCGGGGAAAGGGGTAATCCTGGTCTCCAGCGAACTACCGGAGTTGCTTGGGCTAAGCGACCGAATTCTCATGCTTTCCGAAGGGCGCACCGCCGGCGAATTCGCCCGCGGCGCTGCCACGCAAGAGCAGCTCATGGAAGCCGCGCTCGGCCATCATCTCCCCTCGTCTACCTAGCAACATGCCCCAGAAGTTTTCCATCCGTGAT
>DASVRY010000624.1:0-3954 GCA_036388395.1 Chthoniobacteraceae bacterium | reverse complement strand
AATCCGGCAACGTCTCCCGGCACGTGTGATGATCGATCACGATCACGTCGACGCCATTGCGGCGCAGCTCAGCGATCTCCTCCACCGATGAAGTGCCGCAATCCACCGCGATCAAGAGCTGCGGCGCCAACGTGCTCACGCACCGCGCCACTCCTTCGTCGCTCAGCCCGTAGCCTTCATCGGCGCGCAGCGGGAGGAAGCATTCCGGCGCAGCTCCATAAGCGCGGAGCACGCGAGTCAGCAGCGCGAGCGATGTCACCCCGTCCACGTCGTAATCACCGTAGAGGACGATCCGCTCGCGCCGCTCGATCGCGGCGAGAATCCGCACTACCGCCGCCTCCATATTGGGCAGAAGAAAGGGATCGCCGAGCGTCTTCAGCTGAGGCTCGAGAAAACGTTCGCATGCCGCCGCATCGAAGCCGCGCCGGCAAAGCAGCTCGGCGACGAACCGGCTCACGCCAAGCTCACGCATGAGCGCGCGTGTGGCCGCTTCATCACAGGTGGGAAAGATCCAGCGCATCGGAACACCAGCTTATCCGCAAGGAGGTCGAACTCGCAACGGCTGGATCAACGAACCGACCTCCCGTGAGCCACTGCGATCTGCAGGGCTACCCTTCGTCTTCACCTCGGGCGGCGAGGTTGAGGCAGCGGGTGATCAGCGCGGTCCAGCCGGTCTGATGCGAGGCGCCAAGGCCCCGGCCGGTGTCCCCTTGGAAGTATTCGTGAAAGTGCACCAAGTCGCGCCAGTGCGGGTCTTCGGCGTGTCGTGGAGTCCCGTGGTAGCAAGAGCGCTCGCCGGCATCGTTTGGCAGAAAGAGTTTTGTAAGCCGGGTGGCGAGTTCGCGGGCGACCTGCTGAAGATTCATCATCTGTCCGGAACCCGTCGGGCATTCCACCTGAAAGCTATCGCCGTAGAACCGATGGTAGCGTTCCAGCGCCTCGATCAGTAGATAGTTGATCGGCATCCAGACGGGGCCACGCCAGTTGGAGTTACCGCCAAACATGCTCGTGCCCGATTCCGCCGGCTCATAGGCGATCCGCAAATCTTCTCCGGCGATGTGAGCAACGTATGGCTTGTCTGCATAGGCGCGCGAGAGCGAACGGATGCCATGCGGCGACAGGAACTCCGCTTCATCGAGCACATACCGGAGCACCCGATGCAGTCGCTCCCTCGATGGAATCGCCAGGAGCCGCAACTCGCCGCCATCCTTGCTCGCCCGCTCCATGTAGGAAACGTGCCGCGCGAGATCGGTGCGATTCTGCAGGAACCACCGCATCCGTTTGCGAAAACCAGGCAGGCTCTTGATTACCTCCTGCTCGAGCACTTCCACAGCTAGCAGCGGAATGATGCCGACGAGTGAGCGCACCCGCAGCGGCGTGGCGTGGCCGTCGGCATAGAGCTGGTCGTAGTAGAAGCCGTCCTCTTCATTCCAAAGACCTTCGCCCCCGAGCGTATTCATCGCATCGACGATCTCGACAAAGTGCTCGAAGAATTTGGATGCGATGTCCTCGTAAGCAGGCTTCGTGCGGGCGAGCTCGAGCGCCATCGAGAGCATCGTGCCACAGTAGAAAGCCATCCATGCCGTCCCATCGGCCTGCTCCAAAATCGTCCCTCCCGGCAGAGTCGTGGAGCGGTCGAAAAGACCAATGTTATCCAGGCCAAGGAAGCCTCCCGAAAAGAGATGTTTCCCGGTGAAGTCCTTGCGATTTACCCACCAGGTAAAGTTCAGGAGCAGCTTCTGAAAGCAGCATTCGAGGAAGAGTGAATCTCGCTGCCCATGCGGTGCACTGATCTTGTAGACACGCCAGCATGCCCAGGCATGCACCGGTGGGTTTACGTCAGAGAAGTTCCACTCATAGGCCGGGATCTGCCCGTTCGGGTGCATATACCATTCCCGCAGGAGGAGCTGGAGCTGGGCTTTGGCAAAATGCGGATCCACCCGGGCGAACGGGATCATATGGAAAGCCAGGTCCCACGCTGCATACCACGGGTATTCCCACTTATCGGGCATCGACAGCACATCGCTATTGAAGAGATGCTTCCAGTCCCCATTCCGGCTTTCTTTGTGTCCGACCGGTGGCGCCGGCATTGCTGAGTCGCCGTCGCGCCATTGCTCGACAACATAGTGATAGAATTGTTTCGACCAGAGCAGCCCTGCATAGGCTTGCCGCAAGACATCGCTTTGTTGTTTGCCTAGTTGCGGGGCGGTTTTGGTCGCAAAGAATGCGTCGGCCTCTGCCTTTCGCTGCGCGAACACTTCAGCGAACGTCGCGGAGTCCATGACCAACGGCGCGGCGGCGGAAGCCAGCCGGAGCCGCACCGTGACAGAACTCCGGGCGTCGATAGTTAGTGGATAGTGCGCCGCCGCTTTCGTCCCGATGTGATTGGGGTTTACCGCGTCGGCCTTTCCGCCGACCACATGGTCGTGGAAGGCGTCCTTCGTGAACGCCGCCTCATCCTTCGAGCCGAAGAGCAGCGCGTTGTTCGTTTCGTTCTCCGTGAAGAGCCACTCCGGCTCGAGGTCTTCGTGCTTCTTTGCCTGGAGCCGAAAAGCGCCAAGCGTCGGATGCGTCGCTTCAATCATGGAGGCGCTGATCTGCTCTATTTGCGGCTTCTGCGCGCTCTCGCCAGGCCACGTCCATGTATTGCGAAACCAGAGCGTGGGAAGCAGATGCAGGGTGGCGCTTTCAGGACCGCGATTCGAGATCGTGATCTGAATCAGCATGTCCTCTGGTGCGGCCTTAGCGTACTCCACCTGCACATCGAAATATCGATCCTCTTCAAACACGCCGAGATCCTCGAGTTCGAGTTCGGCATCTGCGCGCGAGCGGCGTCCATTCTCCTCGACCAACTGCCGATACGGAAACTCCGTCTGAGGATATTTATAGAGCGCCCGCATATAGGAATGCGTCGGGGTGGAATCCAGATACCAATAGCATTCCTTCACATCTTCGCCGTGGTTGCCCTGCGGGTTCGTGAGGCCGAAGAGCCGCTCCTTGAGAAAAGGATCGCGTCCATTCCACAGGGCGAGCGCAAAGCAAAGCCGTGCCTCCCGATCACAGATTCCGAGCAGGCCATCCTCGCCCCAACGATAGGCCCGGCTGCGTGCGTGCTCGTGGGGGAAGAAGTTCCAGGCATCACCATTCGGTGAATAGTCTTCGCGGACCGTGCCCCATTGCCGCTCGGATAGATATGGCCCCCAACGTTTCCAGTTTTTCTCACGAGTGGCTTCCTCTTCGAGGCGAAGATGTTCTGGCGTTAGTTCGTGGGGCATCAGCAGCAGACTCTGTGGCAGAAGAACGATCAGCGCGAGAAAGGGTTTCCTACCCTTCCCTCTTTATCTCTATCTCCGTCTCCTGCCGCCGTCGGATGGACGAATACGAGATGAAGGTCGAAAGGGAGAGTTCTTGCTGGAGGCTTGCAGTTCCTCACTTGGCGGTTATCCTGCCGGCGCGATGAGGCATTTGCTCACCAGCCGACTTACTTTGCTCCCCGGGAAATGCGGGTGCGCTTTCGCGCACTCGACCCGCGGAGCTTTTCTCGCGTAACAACGTCGGCTGGCGCTGCTTTGGTGGAGGCGGTGGTCCGGCTCTTTGAAGCCTTTTTTCCACTGTCTCGTTATGATTTCAGATCCCAGCAGCAAGTATCGCCCTTTCCCGCCAGTCCATTTGCCAGATCGGCAATGGCCCAACCGCACCCTCACGCAGGCACCGATCTGGTGCAGCGTCGATTTGCGCGATGGCAACCAAGCCCTCGCGGTGCCGATGAACGTCTCGCAGAAGCTCGAGATGTTCGACGCGCTCGTGGAGTGCGGCTTCAAGGAAATCGAAGTCGGTTTCCCGTCGGCCTCCAATACAGAATTCGAGTTCAACCGCCGGCTGATCGACGACCGGCGCATCCCTGATGGGGTGACGATTCAGTGTCTCGTCCAGGCGCGCGAGGATCTGATTGAG
>DASVRY010000623.1:0-6061 GCA_036388395.1 Chthoniobacteraceae bacterium | reverse complement strand
CGAGGAGACGTGCGCCGCGACGGCGGACAAGGCGTGCACCGACTGCGACATTGCCTATTGGACTGCGTTCGACCTCTGCAGCGGAAATGAAAGCTGCATTATTGCCGCATTCTTCGCGCGCCGCGCCTGCTACTACAACGCGGCCGCCGCCGAGGTCGCCTGCCGCTTCACCTGCTGCAAAGAGGAATACGAGCCGGTGCGATGGGCGTTTCGGATCCAAGGCTGCCGCGCTAGCTCGTTTGGTGATTACGCCGGCGATCGCGTTGTCTGTCTGAATGAATTCATCACATGCCTCAGCGGCCCAGATCCGGGAGGGTGCCAGCTCGCCTACTGCGACTGCGTAGCGACCGCCGAAACGGCTTTCGACCTTGCGGTTAATGCCTGCATGAGCAGCGCGCCGCCGGCTATCCGCAATCGGGACGATTGCCCCGATTGCTGGACTCGCGCACGCGAAACCTTCGAAGGGCGAGCCATCAGCCTCGATCTCTATTATTCCAGCAATGTCCCAATGCCGGAACCTTGCCTTGGCGTGTGACCACGCTCTCCATCAACCTGCAGAGCCGGCCCAATCGCTGGCAACGTATGGAGCAACAGTGCGCCGCGGCCGGGCTCGCCGGCGTCGAGCGGTTGGCCGGCATTCGCCCGCATCGCCGCGCCGGCTGGCCAACGATCGGACGCCGCGGCTGCTGGCTCTCACACCTCGCGGCCGCACGCCGCGCGGAGGAGCTCGGCAGCGAGCTGACGCTCATCCTTGAGGACGACGTCGCATTCCATCCGCACTTTCCCGAACTCTTCCCGCGCCTGGTGCAGGAGCTCCAGGCCTCTCCCGCTTGGGACATCTGCCACCTCGGAGCGCACGGCAGCCGCCGCCCCGCGGGGGCGATGTTTGCCACGATTGCAAATCCCGTCCTGCAGCATGCTCGCGTGGTGCATCGCCGCGCCCTTCCGCGGATCATCGCCGCGCTCGAGCAAACGCCCAGCCGCACCGCGCCGCCGGACGCGTGGCATTCCGACATCTGGCTAGGCATGAAGGAGAGTCTCGTCCAGGTCTGCGCGGATCCGGAACTCGCATGGCAGCAGGCCGGCCGGAGCGATGTGGAGGATTCGTGGACGGATCGCTCTAGGCTCGAGCTGAAGGATTGACATCCCGCGCGCCCTTGCATGCGCGCCTATATCGATCTCGACGCCGATCTTCCTACGATCATTCAGGGGCCGGGCAATCGGCAGCAAGTCTTCACCTGGCGTTTCAAGCGCGGCGCCGGTCGCCTGCTCGAGCTGCAAGGGTTGCGCGACGGGCAGACTCCGGAGCTGTTCGCAGAGGGCACGGAGATCCGCCTCGTGCTCAAGAAGCCCGGCAAATACGACACGCCAGCCCCGATCGTCTTCGAGGATGTTTTCACCGCGCCGGGAGACGCGAGTGGCTTCTATACGGCCAATCCCTCTTTCAACACGACGGCGCTCAATGCGCTCCTTTTCTCACCGGATGGCACCGACACCAACGACATTACCGAGGTGGAGCTCGCGGGCGAGATCACCTGGAGCGTCGCCGGCGGAGCGCCGCAAAAGACGGACGATATCCAAGTCTTCGTCAAAAACTCCTACGACACCGGGAATGAACTGCCGGCCACAGAAGCGGCCGCATCAGTAGCCGCGCGCCTCCTCGCCCTCGAGGCAGCCGAGGCTCTCGGTGAGCCTCGAGGCAAGACGCTTTACGTAGACTCGGTAAACGGGAATGACGCCTTGGCGCTCCGAGGCCGCGAGGATCGCCCGTTCCTCACTCTCGCTGCGGTAAGAACGGCGCAACTTGCCGGAGATACCGTCTTTATCGGACCAGGCACATACAACATTGGGACTGATTTTTATGCGCCTCCAGCGAATGGGGCCGTGTTTGGTTATGGTGCGACCATCGTGGGGAGCCGGAGTTTCGCCTCAGGGGGCGGAGTTTTGAAGCCCGCGAACGGCGCGCGTGTGTTTGGCCTTCGGGTTGAGTCTTCCGTTTTTAACTCTTCAGCCTGCTCCCCTTGCGGGCTTTATATAAACGGCTCGATCGACACTCCCGTTACCGATGCAGTCTTCACTGACTGTACGTTCTACGGCGGCCAAGACACCGTATTGGTGATCGATCAAGTCGCGTCTGCCCCGTCCGAGATTTCCTTTGAGCGCTGCACAGTCGTCACCGATTACGACGGTTTTTTTGCGCTCGGCGCGACGGTGAAATACATTACCCGCGACTGCACGATTTTGTGCGGGGTGGGAAGCGGAACGGTCCATGCATGGGTGACGTCATCGAGTGGGACTATCGAGGCTACGGGGTGCCGGGTGGATATTGCCATGAGCAGCGGCTCTTCCGCGCAGGCGATTGCTGGCGGAGTAATCACCTTGAATGCGTGCAGCCTCACCGTTTCAGGGGCCGGAAATATCGAGGTGTTTACCGTGGGGTCTGGATCAGTCATCACTGCCATCGGCTGCTATATGGACTCAAACGGTGGGGATTTGGCGGACGTGGCTGGAACCCTTGTGATAGTCGGCGGCGAGACCACTCCAGGAAAAGGGCTCACGCTCACGGGTGGGGCGGCCCGGCTCAGTAACATAGTAATCGACACTTCCGCGAACGCGACGGCCAACCCGATCACCAAGTCTGGAGGCACTCTGATTCTGGAGAATTGTCGCCTCCTTGCGCACTCCACACGGGATTCAATTTCGAGCCCCACTCCGCAGACGGTGACCTCGTTCGGCACATACGCGAATCGTCCCGTTGATGCAGATGTGACGATCGTTGGCATTCTCACGGACGGCTCGCCCGCCGCGCAACGAACTGCCCTAGAACTCCAGCTCACGATGAATGGCGGAGGCGCGATCGACACGACCGGCCGCGGGTCGATACAGCTTGGAGCTGCGGCCAACCGCGTGACGGTAGCCGGGCCTGCCAGCGGCAGCTATGCCGTGACGCAAAACCTCGTGCCACGGACCGGGAATATCCCGGTCGCGAAGAAGGTATCCATCGCTTACGCCGGCCATGCGGGCTTGGGCAGTGGCACTGAAGAGTTCATTGCGCTCTCAGTCACTGGAGTCGATGCGACATGGTTCACGGTGTGCAACTTCGCGCCGTGGGCGCACTCGGGCTCCATTCGCCCTGGGCTGCTGAGCTTTTATGCGAGTTACGACACGGGGTCCGCTGCATGGATCATCACCGTGCGGAACGTGCATTCTGGTTACACTATCCCCATTCCCGCCGGGACGATTGACGTTTGTTTCATCCAACCCGCCTAAACCATGGACGCTAAGAACCCACGCTACATCGAGACATCCTCATTTTCAGGGCCGCTCGCCGACGTGCTAGCGAATGCCGTCCCCGGCGTAATGGATGCGGTGACTGCTCAAGCGGCCACGTTGCCGCCCAGGGAGGCGTTGGCCTATATCGCGGCCGTGGAGGCGCAGCTTGCTGTGCTCGCTGCGTATAAGATGGACATCGAGATGCGGCTCTCTCAGCTCCTCGCCAATGATCCCACGCGCCCTGGAGAATCAGCGGACGAGCGCACAGCTCGCCGGCAGCGGCTCGAGGAGCGGCTAGTCAGCATTCAGGCGCTCATCGTTCCGGCGCAGCCAGACAAGGCACCACACCTGGCCGCCCTGCCGCTTGATCCGGTGCCGTCCATCGTGCCGGTTGCACTGAGCGCACCCCATGAGCCGACCATCACCGACGTGCAGCTCCGTATTGGGTTGGCGCGCGCTGGAATCACCGAGGATCAAATCGACGCTGTAATCGCCGGCATACCTAATGACGCCGCACGTTATGAGGCCAGCGTGCGCTGGGAGCGCGCGACGACCATTCGCCGAAGCCACCCCTTGGTGGCCGCAATCGGCGCCGCACTCCAGCTCACCGGGCGCCAGCTCGATGAGATGTTCGCCGCCTTCGCGGAGATCCCTAGCTAGTCATTGACACCGGCTAGGAGGCGTCATGCTCGCGTCTCTCCTTGCCGTATTAGATCGGCATCCGCTTCCCACGACGACGGCTGGCGCTGTCGCTTCACTCTCCGCAACCGCGGTTACTACACTTGAACACATCGACCTGCTCTTGCGGGTTGGTACCGGTGCAATCGGTATGCTGCTCGGGTTGCTCTCGCTCTTCATCTGGCTGCGCAAATGCCGGCGCCTGCGCACCTCGAAGCGCCTGCGCCGCGAGCGCCTCGCAGCCTAACCCTTTGCCGCCGCGAGGGAGGAGCCTGGTGAGGACTGACCGGCTATCTGCAGACGCCGGACCAGCTCGCCTTAGCCCCTCGCGTCGGCTCCCTCATTGACATGGCTCAAGCAGTCATGTTCCGCCTCATCGCCCTTTCCCTCCTCGCGTGCCTCAGCTGCGCGTGCAGTACTCCGCGGAGATCCGCGGTGATCGTCCCGCCCTCGGCCGCGCCCGTGCGGACCAGTGTCGCCGCCGCTCAGAATGACGTTGCGAGAGCAAAGACCAACTCCCGCGCCGCAAAAGCCGCGGTCGCCAGCGCGCGAGTCGCTCCGGATGCTCCGGCTCTCAAGCTCGCGCTCGATCGCGCCGACGGTGAACTCGACGCGCTTTCCACGCAGCTCCTGAACGCCGGCGAGAACCTCGAGGCCGCACAGATCCGAGTAAGCAGACTCGAAAGTGACGTGAAGCAACAGACTGCAGATCTTATGTCCGAACGTCTGGAAAGGCAGTCCGCCGTCGACGGCCTTGCTGCCGAGAAGGTGAAGCACCGCAAGACACTCACTGCCTACCATCGGCTCAAGACCTGGCTAGGCATCCTCGCCGCGACGGTTGCCGGCTGGTTCGCATGGCGACTCCTCCCGATCGGGCCGTATCGCTACCTCGCCGCCGCGGCCGGCGCTGCGACCACCTTCGCCGCCGTCTGGCTCCTCGTTTGATTCACAATGAGAAAGCTCCTCCGTCACATTCTCCGACATCGCGAAGTCTACCTCGGCCCGCTGCTTGCCGCACTGCTTGTGCTGGCGTTGCTCGCCGGCGTCCCACTGCTCACCGGCCGCGCGGTCCTCGACGATCCAGGAGCGATTGTGGGCTATGCGTATAACTTCGCCGGCGCCGTCATCCTCTCGCTCCTCGTCGGCCAGGTGCAGGAGCATTTGTTCGGCTTCCGAAGCGATGTCCGTCACGAGCTCGACGCGGATCAGATCCCGTTCATCACCGCAACCCCACCTCCATTCCGCGACGACGTCTTCGACGCATGCGTTACCTTCGCCCTCTACGGCTTCTTCGGCTGGCTGCTTTGGCACTGATCTGGGCATGCAGCCATCCGGCTGCCGCTCAGCTCGTCCAGCTCCCGGCCGCACCAGTAGTTTCGCCTGCCGGCTACAAGCTCCTGCTCGACTACGAAGTCGGGGGAGGGGAACGCTACTACATGCGCGCCCTCGCGCGGCCATCATGGCCGGGCTTCTCCAGCGGCGTCACGATCGGCATCGGCTTCGACTGCGGCTACAATTCCGAGAAGGTCATCCGTCAGGATTGGCGCCGTCTCCAAACTCCGCAGCTCGATCGCCTCTCCGCCACAGCCGGCATCACGGGCGCACGCGCCAAACCCCGCGCCGCCGCGCTCCGCGACATCCTCATTCAGTGGAACCTCGCCGAAGATGTCTTCCAGGAAGTCACCATCACGCGCTTCCACCAGCTCACCCGCCGGACCTTCCCCGGCTTCGACGATCTGCGCCCCAACGGCCAAGCCGCGCTCCTCAGCCTCACTTTCAACCGCGGCAGTAGCATGGCCGGCCCACGGCGCGCCGAGATGCGAGAGATCCGCGCCCTCGTCCCGAAAGCCGATTACGCCGGCATCGCAAAGCAGATCAGGAAGATGAAGCGCTACTGGCCTGCACGTGCCGACAGTGATCGCGATCTCACCGACCGCCGGGAATCGGAAGCGCGCCTGGTCGAGACGCCGTGACCGCCGCGCGGGCTGTTGACATGCGGAAGCGGCCCTACACTAACCGCACAGGAATGCCCGCACACATGCACTGATCCCAAAACATCGCACGAAACCCGCAATCGTCTGGCCTGGTGGCAAGACGCGACTGCTCAAGG
>DASVRY010000622.1:0-5435 GCA_036388395.1 Chthoniobacteraceae bacterium | reverse complement strand
TGGACCTGCCCCGCCAACGTCACTTCGGTCGCTGTTGAGTGCTGGGGTGGTGGTGGCTCTGCCGGTTCGTTGTCCGCAGTAGTCACAGGAGGAGCCGGAGGAGGGGCCGGAGGCTGCTATGCGTTTGCTGAGATTATCCCTGTCACGCCGGGAAATAATTATACCGTAACCGTGGCTGCCAATAAGTCCGCAGTTACGGGATCGGATGGAGCAACTGGAAACGATTCCAGTTTTGTTGGAGACGGCGGCGCATCATGTGTCGCAAAGGGCGGAGCAGGAGGCTTATCGTCAGGAGCTGGTGGGGTAGCTTCGACTACGGGCTGTGTAGGAGACATAATACGGGCTGGTGGCAGCGGAGCTAGTGGATCAGGAACCACTTCTGGCGCAGGCGGTGGTGGGGCTGGAAGCACCGCAGCGGGGAACACCGCCGTTGGTTTAACTGCTCCAGCTATTGCGCTAGTAGGTGGTGGACAAGGAGGAGTTGGTAGGAGCACTACTGGCACTGGCGGCTCTGGAGCTAATGGCTATGGTGGCGGAGGGGGTGGTGCGACTGCAACGACCGCAGGAAGCACACGAAGTGGAGGAACTGGAGCTGCTGGTGCCGTAAGAATCTTCGCGGAAGAATCCACCGGAGGAAGCTCCTCGCTCTTCATCCCCATCGGCAACCAGGCACTCCTGCGATGATCTACCGAGGCGCATCATTCACCTGTACCTTCCTCTCGCTCACCACGGCGGGCGCGGCGAATACCGTCACCGTGCCGACTGTGCAGGTCATCAAAGACCTGGCTGCTGCAGCCGCCGCGACGAACGCACCGACGCACGTGGCCGGCGGGGTGTGGCGGATCACGCTCACCGCAGCAGAGATGACGGCAGATGTGACCACGATCGTCCACAGCGGCTCTGGCCTTGTCGGTGGCTCACTAGCGATCTCGACTGAAGCTGACTACACGGCCGCACGCGCTGGCTACCTGGACAAGCTAAACGTTGCAGGCACTCTTGCGCACACCGGTATCGCTGCGCAGTTCATGGCCACCGGCTTCGCCGTGCCTGGCGACGCGATGAGCCTCACCGTGACCGAGCGTAACACTCTTGCCGGCGTGATCGACTCGCGCCTGCTCGACGCGGGCGATGCCACGGATCTGATCGCCAGCATCGTAGCGCGGATCGGCAACACGAACCTCGATCAGGCCGCGCTCGTCGCCGCAATCAAGGCGGCGCTCTTCGACGTCGGTAGCATCGCAAACAAGCTCGCCGTCGACGGCACTGGCCGCGTCACGGCTGCCAACATGGTGGTTGCTCCAGACAACAACAGCATCACGGCGATCAAGCTCAAGACCGACAACCTGCCTGCGACTCCTGCTGCAGTCGGTAGCGCCATGACGCTGGAGGCAGGCGAGCGCACCACGCTGGCCAATCTGGTGAACACCACACTCACCACTGCGCACGGCGCAGGCTCCTGGCAGAGCGGCAGCGGCGGCAGTGGTGGTGGCGCGTCCCTCAGCGAGGCGACCGTGGCCGCGCTGGAAGGGTCAATTCAGATCCTCCTTGTGAGCCCGTATGTGCCAGGTGCGGCGCCGGTGTTAATCCTTCCCGAGCCGTCGCCAGAGCCATCGCTCTGCACGGTCTTTGGCGATCTGCAGACGCCAGCTGGCGAGCTCGCAGCCGGCGTGGAGCTGGTCTTCACCCTGCTGCGACCCGAGACCGGAGCAAAGGGCGCACGGCTGATCTCGGGCAAGGAAGTGACCACAACGACGGATGCAAGCGGCCGCTTCACCGTGCAGCTGGAGCGCAACGATCTGCTGCAACCCCTCAATAAGACGAAGTGGAAAGTGGAGTGCGCCAGCCTCTGGAACCGGGCGCGCGAGATCACCCTCACCACGCCGACCTTCAACATCGGAGATCTCATCTCATGATCACGGCAGAACAGGAAACAGCCGAGCTGCAGGCGCTCTCTGAGGAGATCGCCACGCACGAGCAAAGCCGCTGGCAACCGGCCTGCATCGCGCGCGCGTTCGCCACTCCTGGAGACGGCGAGGTCGCTTTCACGATGCAGGCGTGGATCGACCTGGAGCGGATGCGCTCGCCACTCCTGCACGGTGAAATGCCGGAGACGGCCGAGGAGTTTGCGGCCGCCGCCGCAGTCTTCGACCTGGACATCAGCGATCTCGACGCCGAAGAGATTGCGGATCTCGGCCAGGCACTTCGCCGCGCGATCGCCGAGGGCTTCGCGATGGGCCTGCCGATGACGCCCGCCGAGGAAGGCCAACCGGCCGCGCCCGGCTTCGGCGATTGGCTGCCGACCTGGACCGCACTGCTGGTGGAGTGCCACATCGCACCGAGCGAAGCGCGCCGCATGAAAGTCGGCGAAGCGCTGGCCACGTTGGCTGGTCTACGCCGCCTGCAGGGCTGGCAGGTCGCCGGGGTGCCGTATGCATTGCGGGATCTGGAGAAAGCCGAAACCCACCAACCTTCTGAGTAATGGCCGAAGAAGTTAAAATCGTCGTCAGCCAGGAATCGCGCGGCAACGCGATCTCGGAGAACGAACAGAAGATCCAGCAGCTCAAGCAGCGGATGGAGGAGCTGAACCGGCTGGAGACTAGCTATGCACAAAAGGGCATGGATAGCGCGGCACGGAGCGTGCGCAGCGAACGGATCCCTGTGGCGAGGGAGTTGCGGGATCTGCAGCGTGAGGAGCGATCGCACCAATCTGAACGCGTGGCCAGCGAGCGCCAGGCCACGCGGGAGCAGCGGGAGCAGGCGGCGATCACGCGGGCCAAGCAGACGCGGGTGCAGCGGGTAGCTAGTGCCGTGATGAGTGAAACCGGGGTCGGGAATACAGGAGCGGCGGGCATCGCGATGCGAGGGCTAGTGGGTGCCTCTGCAGCCAGCCCGATTGCCATGGGTGCGATCGCCGCAGCGCTAGTGGGGGCTGGGGTTCTCACAGTCGCCGCGAAAGCAGCCTCAGTTTATATAGGCCAACAGGACAAAGACACCGCGCTGAGCAACAAACTCGGCGAGGCGCGAGGTGCGGCGTCACGGGGCATGATGCGCATGCGCGAATATGGCAGCTCCGGCGAGTCTCACTCTGGTGAGCTATCGCTGCGCGAGGAGATCGCGGCCAAGACCGCACATGGACAGACGCTGATCGATCAGGCTCAATCCGGTCTGCGTGGTCGCGTGGATAAGTTCCTCGGGACAGAGTTTTTCACCAAGGGAATCACGCTGGGAGGGAAGACCCTCTTCAAGCCGGAATCCGCTCGAGCGATCGAAGAGAACGACAAGGAGCGCGCGCGGCTGCAGGAACAACTACCCGAGCAAAAGCAGCTCACGCGTGACCTCTATAGCGTCGGCGCTGGACAGGAAGTGGCATCACAGAAGGCTCGCGTCGAGGGGCGCTACAAGGAGGCGATCGCGATCGACATGGCCTCTGCGGCCTTCAAGCGCTACCACGAACTAAAGCAGGCGGGGGCAACCACTGACGAGCGTCGTGAAGGCGCCGATCTTACTCTGCGTCAGAGACAGCTGGAGGTAATGCGCGGTCTCGGCGGCCTGGCAGATGCGCGCACCGGCAACGCCGGCCTGGCGTCCCTGGTATCGATCGCACAGACGCTGCCACAAGCGGAGGTGAGTGGTCGGCTCGATCAATTGATCTCGGTGGTGGAGCGCAGCGAACGCGCCAGCACCTCCCAAAGCGCTCTTCAAACTCACTCGCGATGATCTACGGAACGACCTCCTATAAGCAGGAAGCGGATGTCACCGACCTGGTCGGCTTTCGCAAGCTAGTCTATTCGCGACTGTGGCAGCCCACGCACTGGCCGCTCTCCGAGGAAGAGCTACAGCAACAGAAGCCGGAGCCCTTTGCTGGAGTAGGGCGAGCGATGATCCTAATCGGTGACGAGACGCGGCAAGCGCCTGGAGGGCTGCGCACCTATTGGACCTTCGACGGCATCCAGGGCGACGGAGCCAGTGTGACCTTCAAGGACCGGGCGCGCTCCTTCGACTATCAATTTCAGCCTAGCCTGGAGCAGGTCGACATCCGCAAGCATCCGAGGATCCGCCAGCTCATGGATCAGTATGGTGGCCAGCTCGACCCGGCCTCGCTGGAGATCATCTGGCCGCTCACGATCGATAAGAAAGGTGGGAACACGGCCGCTGCAGTCGGCGCTGGAAAGAGTGGCGAGGTGCAGAACCCGATGTTTGGCCGCAACGAGTTTCTGGATGTGGCGGGTGTCTATACTTTCCGCTACGCCTCTCTGAACCCACCGGGAATGAGCGGCGCGGGAAAAGTCTTCAAGACTAGCTCCCTCCCTGGACGTCCGCCGACGGATCTCACGGATCGCGACTGGCTCATGGGTGGCAGCCCATACAAGTGCAGAGGGATCGCCTTCGACATCACTGAGATCTATCTCCTCTCCGCGCCTGGCGGTTGGCCCGAACCTATCCATCGACTCTTCGGGAAAGCGGGCGCTGGAGGCGGCGGCCTCACTACGGGCGGTCTCACCACAGGCTCGCTATGATCCCGCGCCCGCTCGTACCACGCCCCACCTCGGCAGCTCCGATGGCCAAGCTCGGGCCTGGCGCCGGTACGCGCCTCGTGCAGTACGAGGGGATCGGCAGTGTCATCAGTGCAGCCGATAACGACCGGCAATGGTCGCACCCATGGAAACCGTATCTTGGCACAAGCGCACTGCGCCTCGCGCTCGGCCTGGTTGAGAACCGCGTGCCGAAGATCGGCGGCAAACCAATGACAGATGTGGATCTGCCGCTCACCGGCAAACCGAATGCAGACGGCGAGAGCTGGGTGTGCGTGGAGGCGAAGACCGTGCCGGTGGCAGCAACGTCCACGACCGAAGCAAGCGAGGAGCTGCAAATCACGCTCGTCCATACCACGTCTCCAGTTTCCCGCGCGGCCGATCTCGGCAGGCATCCCGTGGCGTTGATCCTATGGCGCGAAGAGCGGCCCTTCCGCGCGCTGCCGATCACCTACTTTCACCTGCGCTACCAGCGGGTAGTGCTCTCCACAGGCGGCACGCGGCACGTCTTCGTTTAGCCCGATGAGCACTCTTGATCTCACGATGCGAAGCGGGCGCGGGCTCCGCGTCAACACGGCCAACGGCCGGGCGACGTATAGCATCGCCAGCCAGGGCGCGGGCTGGCAGCACCCGTGGAAAACACGGCCGCTCTGGAATCCCACCACGGCGACCTGGTCTGCACTGGTGGCGCCTGGCTTCGTGAATCACGAGTGCCCGATCTTCCGCACCACCGAGGCGGAACAACAGCAGGCCACCGGTCGCGACTTCGGGCTTAATCCGCTGACGGGCAAACCCTACTTTTCGGATCCGATCTTCAAGCGCGCGGAAACACCGGAACCGCCAAAGCTGCGCACGATCGACGTACCGCTCTACCTCTCGCCGCTGATCCCGTTGCCATGGCGC
>DASVRY010000621.1:0-13223 GCA_036388395.1 Chthoniobacteraceae bacterium | reverse complement strand
TGCTGCATGTTATGCGTCACGATCACGATCGTGTATTGCTTCTTCAGCTCGGTGATGAGCTCCTCGACCTTGGCCGTCGCGATCGGATCAAGCGCAGAACATGGCTCATCCATGAGGATGATGCTCGGCTCGACGGCAATCGCGCGCGCGATGCAAAGCCGCTGCTGCTGACCACCGGAGAGTCCAAAAGCGCTGGTGTTTAACCGATCCTTCACCTCATCCCACAGCGCTGCCCGATGCAGGCTCTTCTCCACGATCTCCTCGAGCACGCGGCGATTGCGCACGCCTTGGATCTCAAGGCCGTAAGTGATATTCTCGGCAATCGACTTCGGGAAGGGGTTCGACTTCTGAAAGACCATGCCGACCTGCCGGCGAAGGGCGATGGTGTCGACCTCATACGAGTAGATATCGACATCTTTGATGAGGATGCTGCCACTTCCGATCCGCGCGCCTTCGATCAGGTCGTTCATCCGGTTGAAGCACCGCAGGAGCGTGGACTTGCCGCACCCGGATGGCCCGATAAAGGCGGTCACTTTATTCGGCGGAATGCTCAGGCTGATATCCTGCAGGGCGTGCGAGGAGCCGTAGTAAAAGTCCAGGTTCTTGACCTCGATCATCGCCGAGTCGGCGGCGTCAGCGGTCGTCGTCGGGCGGGAGCCGGCGGCATTGTTTTCCATGCGAGGCAATTCAGCGGTCGTGTTCATCCAGACGCGGTCAGGTGAAAGACTTTAATCTTCCAGCGAAGCGATGCCAGTGCGAACGGGTGATAATTGTGTGCCGCCGTTGTCGGGGGCATGATTTGAAATCGAAGACCCAAAGGCCGCAAAGACTTGGGCATAAGGGACCGCCAGATGATCGTCCTTTCGCGTGAAGAAGAAAGGCCCGGCGCTTGGGAGCACCGGGCCTTTGAAGAAACCAACTCGGCTGACAGTTCTCTGCTTAGAACTTCACCGTCAGATCGACCTGAAGCAACTGGTGCGAGTTCGCGTCGGCGACGGCGTTGCCGCCGGTGGCCTGGCCGCCGAAGAGATCGCCGCGCACGTTCCACGCATTTGCGTAGGTGATCGTGCCGACCGCAAAGTCCGTGAAGTTGTAGTTTAGCCCGAGCTTGAAGCCGCGGGTGTTCAGCTCGGCACCGGCGAAGTCGGAGTCGTTGATGTTTGGATCGACGGCGCCGAGGCCCGTCTGGCGCCAGCTTGCGGCCACCGACCAGTCACCGGCTTTCTTGTTCTCACCGAGCTGCAGGCCGACGAGGTAAGCGAAGTTATCCTGCGGGCTGTGCGCCTGGCGATCATCTGGGTCATCACCGATATTGATCCGGTCGACGACATTGTAGATCTCTTCGACGCGCTTGCGACCATCGAGGTTGTAAGCAAAGTCCCAGAAGAACTTCGTCTTGATCCCTGCGACCTTGAAGCTGAGATCACCCGGCAGAAGCAGGACGTTCAGATTGCGGGTCGCGCCGGAGACGCCAGCGATATCGGAGAAGTCGTTCTCGTTGAATAGGCCACCGTCGGAAGCAGCTCCGGTGACGCTGCCATTGATGTAGGTCATCCAGCCCGGCGCAACGGTGAGGCTGAGCGCCTTGGAGAAGCGATAGGTGCTGACGATCTGCGTGTGGAAAAGATACGCGTCCGTGCTGCTATCATTATCCGGGCCGTTGAATTCGTTGTTGTCGTCGAAGATGAACTGGCCCGCGTTCAGCGTCAGCTCCCAAGGGGAAGGCTCTGGCGCACTTGGGGCGACAGATTTGCCATCCTTCGAGAAGCCGCCTGTGCTGACTTCTTCGTGCGAGCCCCAGATCTTATGGAAAGCGATGCTCTCGGCGAGGCCCGTCGGACTGATATCGGAGTCCCAGACGAGCTCCGTAGTGTAGAAAGGATTCGGCATCTTGCCGCCGACGACGGTCAGCCACGGGGTGACGTTCCAACCGAGGTAGGCCCGGCTGATGAAGATACCATAGTCGTCGAAGCCGTTTTCGAAGCTTTGGTTCGCGCTGTCGGAAGCCTGGTTGGTCTGAAGCTCGACGCCACCGAACACGTTCTCACCGAGTTTGAAGTCGGCATTCAGCCGCAAGCGGAAGCGCCAACGGGAGCGCTGGGAGACGTTCGATCCGCCACCCTGCTCGTTCGTGAGCTGGGTGTCCTTGTCGTCGTATTGGTAGCGCAGGCGGACGTCGCCGTAGAGGCGCAGTTCGCTGATCGAGTTGGAAAGCTTGATCTTGTTCGCGCTGCTTTTCTTTTCCTCTGTAGTGACTTCTTCCTGCACGCCGGCAGCTTCTTTTTCGGTGAGGATGCCCTTGCGGACGAGCACGTCGAGCAGGGCGCTATTGCTTTCCGCGCGAGCGGCGAGGGTGCTTCCAGCGAGAGCGGCAGCCGTCGCGAGGAGGAGCATGGAATTTCGGGTCATGGGTCCTGGTAAGGTTTGGTTGGTTGGAGCACACGCAATCACCGGGGCCGGGAGCGCGCGGCGCGGAGATTGTGAATCGGAGCGGCGAAGCTCAAGCGAAAAGACCGAGAAAACGCACCAGGAGCGCCCCCTGGTCGCCACCATATCCTCACCGCTGCCGTTCGCGACTTCTCCCCTGCCCGCCTAAGGGGCGTTTCGTCGTGGTAAATTGCCGGTTTGCCGTTTGCCGTTTGCAGCTACGTTGCGGACTCCGTGTCTGAGCCAATCGAGCATCTTTATTTCCACATCCCCTTCTGCCCGAAGCTGTGCCCCTACTGCAGCTTTTATGTGGAAACGGGCGGGCAGAATAAAACGCAGCGTTTTCTCGATGCGCTCCTGCTCGATGTGGAGCGCCATGCGGAGCAACTCCGGCCGCGCACGATCTACTTCGGCGGCGGAACGCCGAGCGCGCTGACCACCACCCAGCTCGAGTATCTTTTCGCCGGCCTGCGCGCACGGCTCGATTGGAGCACCGTCGAGGAATGCACGTTGGAGACAAATCCAGCCACGGTCCGTGAAGAGAAAGCCGCGGCCTTACGCGCTGCTGGCGTGACGCGGATCAGTCTCGGGGTGCAATCGTGGGACGATTCACTGCTCAAGACTCTCGGCCGCGTGCATGATTCGACGCAGGCAGAGAACACCTATCAGATCCTGCGGGCCGCGGGTTTTGAGAACATCAATATCGATCTGATGTTTGCGGTCCCGGGACAGTCGGCGGAGCAATGGCGCGCGACCCTTGCCCGCACCATCGCTCTGGCACCCGAGCACGTCTCTTCCTACTGCCTCACCTACGAGGAAGACACCGACTATTTTCGCAAGCTCCAGCTCGGGAACTTCATTCAGGATGAGGAACTCGATGCGGATCTCTTCGAGGCCACGATGGACGGCCTTACGGATGCTGGTTACGCGCACTACGAGATCTCGAACTACGCCCGCCCCGGACGCGAATCGCTGCACAATCAGGCTTACTGGCGCGGTGCGAACTACCTCGGGTTCGGGCCGAGCGCCTTCTCCACGGTGGGTCTCCGCCGCTGGCAGTGCGTGCCTGATTCCGCAGAATACATGCGCCGGGTCTTTGCCGCCGAGCCGACGATGAGCTTCGAGGAACAACTCGCACCGCCGACGCGCGAGGGTGAGATTATCGCCTTCGCGCTCCGCACGGCCCGCGGGGTCGCGGTCGATCAGCTTGCGAGATGGCCAGCAGAGGTGCAGGAGTTCCGCGAACTTGGATTCCTCCAGGACGCTGGCGAACGCGTCGTGCTCACCCGCCGCGGAAAACTGATGGCTGACACTGTTGCGGAGGCTTTTGTGTGAGGTGCGCTGCGAGGAAAGCTGTGCCTGGGAGATTCACCAAGGAGGAAACGGAGTTCGGCACAGGAGCTTACCTTTGCACCATCCCTCTGCTCTCCGCCTCCTCCGGTGCTCTCCGTGGTTAATCCCTCCGACGATTTTCGGTAAAGGGTGATGAAGGAAAATGCAGAGTTTGACCTGATCGTGGTCGGAGCTGGTCCGGCGGGGTCGACGTGTGCGGCCTTTTCGGCTGCGGCTGGGATGAAGGTCCTCTTGCTGGAGAAGGCGAAATTCCCGCGCGAGAAAGTCTGCGGCGATTGCATCAATCCCGCTTGCTGGCCGGTGCTCGAGCGGCTCGGGGTGGCAGGAGGCGTCCGAGCGCTGCCGCACTCGCAACTCACGGAGGTGGAGTTCATTGGCACACACGGAGCGCCCCTGCGCTTTCCGCTGCATGCCTCCTCGCAGGGCGAGATCGCCGTGAAGCGGAGCGCCTTCGACCAGTTGCTCATGGAGCGAGCCGCAGCCTTGGGAGCAACTGTCCAGGACGCTACGGCGGTTACCTCGATCGAGCAGGGATGGCGAGTGCAGACGACAGGCGGGGTTTTTGCCGCGCCGCTTTTGGTCGCCGCGGATGGTCGTAATTCCACCGTCGCGCGACTTCTGGAGCTGCTCCCCCCCGCCCACAAAGATCGCATCGGCCTGCAGACCCACGTGCCGGCGCCAGACGGATTCGGGGAACGAGTCAGCATGCGCTTTCTCCCTCACGGATACTGCGGAGTTGCGAGCGTTGGCGGTGCGCAGCTTAATCTCTGCCTCGTCGCGCGTCCGCAATTTATCGATGAGCTGAAGCAGTGGGCAGGCGCACGTTTCGAGATCGCGCCGAATCAGCAGTGGCAGACGATCGCTCCCCTCGCCCGCGCGCCGGTGCCGCCGTCACAAGAGCGGCTCCTGCTCGTCGGCGACGCAGCGCGAGTAGTCGAGCCATTCACCGGCGAAGGAATTTACTATGCGCTGGCCAGCGGGGAACTCGCAGCGCGACACCTCGTCGCTGGAACGCTGCCGAGCTATCAGCGGGATCACCGTCAGCTCTACCGAGGTCGTTTGTGGATCAACGAGCTTTCCCGCATGGCGGCAGAGCATCCGCGCCTCGCGACGCTGGCCTTGGACGTTGCTCGTTTCGAACCCCGCCTGCTCCGCTTCCTTACGAGCAAAGTCATTGGCCCTGCGCTTCCGTCATAGCGCCGGGCCTGGCGATCGCAGCTCTGCGTTCGGCGTTCGGCGTTGAAGTTCGGCGTTCGGCGTTTTCCGAAAATCCAAGGCGAAGGTCCGCCTATTCTCACCGCCCGACCCGCGGAAGCGCCGCTTTTTTGGCCACCGGCCGAATGGCAACAGCGCCTTTGACCACAAATCCCACGAGAATCCCGAGAACGAGCACGCTCCAGAAGAGCAGCGGGCTGCGCACCCCTTCCAGGCCGTGCACGAAGTTCATACCAAATGCTGAGCCGAGCGCGGTCAGCGGTAGGAAAATGGCGACGAGCAGATTCAAGCGGTAGCTGGAAACGACCAACTGATCGCTATTCCGCGCCTGCTCTTCCGCCTGCCGCGCAATCATGTAATCCAGACCGTTCCTGGCGTCGCTGTGGAGCAGTTCCACCGTACGCTCCTGCTCACCAGCTTGATCGCGCGCGAGCAGGATGTGCCGATCTTCGCGAAAGAGTTCCCGCGCCTCCTGCAGTGCGCGATGGAGGTTGCGCGTGCTGCGGAGAAGCGGCGTCGCGGTTTGTAAAACGGAGAAGTAGTTGTCCGCGGAGGGCGCCGCGAGCATGCGGCTTTCCAACCCGTCGATTCCTTTGATGTAGCCCTGCAAGAGCGAGTCGAGTTCTGCGAGACCAGAGCCATTTCCTGTCGCCCGCCAGACACCTGCGGGATCACGCCAGAAGAGGACCGATTTCCGCTCGGCAACGCCCGGCTCCGGCACCTCGTGCAGGACGAGCAGCAAGTGACCGTCGGCAGACATCGTCCGCTGGCGTCCCGCAAGTTCGCCGAGCCGCTTCCGGAAAATTTCTGGCACCGACCACGCACTCGGCAGGAGAGAGTTCATGCCTGGCGACCGAATCGGAACTGCTCCCTTGGGTCAAGCGTCAGCCTCTACGAAGCAGTGGCGGCTTTTAGCGAGGCTCCCGCACCTCCCAGCAAGGCTCTTGCTCTTCCAGCCACAGCCTCGGCTTGCCAGCGGTGCTAGCATTACAGGCATGTCCAAGCTCCCCCTGCTGATCGCGCTCGTCCTCGCGCTATTTGCCACCCTTCCTGCTCACGCTGAAGACGAAAAGGACCCTATCGACATCGCGATGGATGCGGCCATGGAGCGGGACCCGTCGACTGCCGGGATGGTTCAAGCGACGGCTGCAGCCCAGAAGAAATGGGAGAAGGAGCTGGCGCGCTCACTTGCCAGGCTTGAGGAGGTGATGGAGCCCGAAGAGTGGGAAGCGCTCCAAGCGTCGCAAAAGGCGTGGCGCGCTTTCCGCCAGCAGGAGGTAAAGGCGCAAGGCGAGATCTACAGCCGGATGGACGGCTCAATGTGGGTACCCGTCTCCGCCTCCGATGCGATGGAGCTGGTGCGCGCTCGGGCTTTGCAGCTCCGGCAATACGCCGAGACCATCTCCGAGCGTTGAGCAATGCCTGCTGAAGTGTCCTCGGGGCGGCTAGCTCGCAGCGAGAGTAAGAAGCTTTCGCCCGAAAATGATTGTTCCAACTGCCGCCGCAGTGATCGCCGCGAGGAGCACGGCTCCGGCACTGATGTCTTTCACGCGCCCCGCCTCCTCCCGGATCTCCGGCGAGACGAAATCGACAAGAAATTCGAGCGCCGTATTCAGCGTTTCGGCAACCCAGACGAGCCCGATCGCCAGCACGATCGCCGTCCATTCCATCGCGGTCAGCCCCAGGACGAATCCGAGCCCAATGGCGAGCACGGTTGCGCCCGCTTGAATCCGCGCATTGGCCTGGGAGGCGAAGTGCACGCCTAGCCCACGTGCTGCGTCACGGAAGCAGGTCAGCCGCGCCTTCCACGACCCATCCTTCACAAAGCGGCGCGCCTCCATCGCAGCGCCTGCGGTTAGTGGTGGCCGCCGCCAGTCGGCGCCGCCTTTGATGCTTCACCGGGGGCAGCAACGCCGCTGTCCTTCTGGAACTCCGCGTGTTTTCCGCTGCCGTAGTTGTGCTCACCCTGGAGCGGATGCTTTTCGCAGGCGTTGGAGAGCAGTGCGGCGGCGGCGAGCAGGAGAAAGGAGAACCGTTTCATAGGCGCGCGGAAGCTACCCGCCGGCCGGGGCTGTGGCCAATGCAAAAGTGGTTAACGCCCGCGGTAGCTGCACCGGGCCGTGGGCGTCTCGTGAATCACGATCTCACAAAGTCCTGGGCACTGCGCCTCGATCTTCCGCCAGAACCATGCCGCCATATTCTCGATGGTTGGATTTTCCAGACCGGGGATCTCATTGAGATAGGAATGGTCGAGCTGCTCGACGAGCGGCTTCATCGCGCGCCCGATCACCGCGTGATCATAAAACCACCCTGTCTCCGGGTTCACCTCGCCCTCGACCGACACCTCCACTTTGAAGCTGTGCCCGTGCATCTTGTGACACTTGTGCCCCTCGGGAGCGCTCGGCAGCGTCTGCGCAGCTTCAAAGGTAAAATCTTTCGTGAGTCGGACGTGCATGGCAGCCAGATGAAGAATCTGGATTCAGAAATTAGGAAAGCAGGAAAGCAGGAAGACCATTCACAAAAGTGCCCGCGCCTCCGGAGGACCGTCCACGATCAACCATCCACGATCAACGCCCCTCCCCTAAACTCCCTTCTTCCGCGGATCCCAGATGAACTTGTGCATCTGGAGCTGGAAGCGCACATCGAGCTTATCCTCCAGCATCCACGCCACGATATCCCGGGCCTCAATCCGCCCAAAGATCGGTGAAAAGAGCACGCTGTTGCACCGCTGCGTGAGCTCGTGCGCCCGCACCTGATCGCGCGACCACTCGTAATCCTCGCGCGAACCAATCACGCACTTCACCTCATCGAGCTTTGTGAGGTGTGCGAGATTGCTCGCCAGATTTCGCGCGCACTCGCCGCTGCCAGGCGTCTTCAAATCCATGATCCGATGGACGCGCGGATCGATCTTCGAAATATCGTGCGCACCGCTCGTCTCGATTAGCACCGTGCGGCCGGCGTCGCAGAGCGCCGTCATCAACGGCAGCACGTTCTTCTGCAAAAGCGGCTCGCCTCCGGTGATCTCCACCATGGGGCAATCGATCGCCAGCACCTCCGAGAGCACGTCCGCGACTGGGCGCTTCTTCCCCTCGTAAAAGGCATACTCCGTATCGCAATACGTGCAGCGGAGATCGCAGAAAGTCAGCCGCACGAAGACGCACCGCCAGCCCGCCCAGGAGCTCTCGCCCTGGATGGACTCGTAGATTTCATTGATCGTCAGTGTCGGCTGCTTCTCCGCCATCGGGCGGCCAAAGTCGCCGCAGCAAAACTTCTGTCAATTCGCATCGTTCTGTCGAAAATCCGGCGCTCCCATGGCGAACCGCATTGATCAGAAATTCGACACCCTCCGCACGACCGGCGGCAAGGCCCTCATCGCCTATATTTCTGCGGGCGATCCGAGCCTCGAAGCCACGCGCGAACTCGCTCTCGGATTCGAAGCTGCCGGAGTCGACATCCTCGAACTCGGGGTCCCCTTCTCCGATCCGCTCGCCGACGGCATCGTCAATCAGCTCGCCGCCAGCCGCGCCCTTGCCGCGGGTGCGACCGTGCAAGGCGTGCTCCAGGCGGTGCGCGAGATCCGCCGCACCTCCGAGCTGCCGATCGTGCTCTATACCTATATGAATCCGATCTATAGGTTCGGCTTCGAAGCCTTTCACCGCGAAGCCGAAGCCGCCGGCGTCGATGGCCTGCTTATCCTCGATCTGCCGCCGGATGAAGACGTGCGCAATGCCGAGTTCACCCAATCCACAGGTTTGAAGCGCATCCGCCTCATCGCTCCGACCACACCGCCAGAGCGAATCGCACAACTCACCGCCGACGCGAGCGGCTTCATCTACTACGTCTCGCGCGAAGGCGTCACCGGCGAGCAGACGAGCGTCGCCACCTCGCTCGCTGAGCGCGTTGCCGCAATCCGCAGCACCACTGAGCTCCCGATCGCGGTCGGTTTCGGCATTTCCAATCCCGACCACGTTCGCGAAGTCGCCCAGCACGCCGATGCCGTTGTCGTTGGCAGCGCGATCGTGAAGCAAATCGCTGAGCACGGAAAAAGCCCTGAGCTGGTCCAGCTGCTCACCGATTTCGTCCGCCCTCTCGCCGCCGCGACCAAGGAGCGCTGAGTCCCCTCCTCCTTCGCGCTCTTCGCGTCTTCGCGGTTAATTCCCTCCTCCGTCAATGTGGAAGGTCGCGCAGTAGAGGCCTGAGGCCGTCTCTTCCTCACGGCGAATCGGTGCGCGGAGGACCCGCTGGTAGAGATCGGCCTCCAGCTTCGCTACGAGTGGAAATGCGCGGAGCAGATCCAGGATTGGCGAATGATGCTCCACGATCCGCAGGTTCCCTTCCGGATCCGTCTCCAGTTCCGCCATGTAGCCATCGTGATCGCGTAGCCGCGCAAACCACTTCGCTTTCTCAGCAAGAGTGTCGCCCTTGATCCGCGTCAGATACTCCTCAGTGCGCTTCTGGAAGAGGACGAGCAGCAGTTTCTCGGGCGCGGTCGCCCCATAGAGTTTTTGCGCGGCGCCGAGCAGATCGATCGTCGCCGCATTGCTCGCCGTCGGGAAAAGATCATGCGCCCGCTGCGTGAGCCGGTAGAGCATCTGCGGACGACCGATTTTCTGCGGCGAACGCCAGGTATCGAGCAGTCCGCGCTTTTCCAGGTCGGTGCAGACGTCCTTCACCCCCATGTAGCTCATCTTGAGCCGTTCAGCCAAGTTCGCGACCGGCAGCCCCTGGGTGCGTTTTAATTCATTGAGCACCTTCAGGCGTGCACTCTTGCCGACTTGCTCGAGGAGGCGCTGCTTCATGGGGGAAGTTGAGAGCTGAGGATTAAGAGTTGAGAGGGGCGCGCACCTACTTCGGGCGATCCCAGACACGCATCGATGCGCCTCTTTCGTCGCGTCTTCGAGCCATCGAGTTCAAATCAAACCGCCGCCGGCTCCAGCGCGCCGAAGTGCCGCAGCGCTTCAACGATCCCGATGCTGCACGGACCCTGCGCGAGATAGCCGCCGGCCTGCTGAACCATGTGCTTCACGGCTTCCACGGAGTTTGATGGGCAGGCGACGTACCTTGCATGGCGGCCATCGAGCATCGGCAAATCATTGTAGTGATCCCCCGCGGCGAAGATCTGCTGCGGCTCGATTCCGGTCAGTCTCCCGAGTTCCGCGAGCGCCGTACCTTTGCTGTAATCCTCGTGGCAAAAACGGACATAGACGGTGTTCCGCATGAACTGAAAGCCCGGCACGCGCCCGCGCTCCCGCTCAAGAAATTCGCAAACGCGATCCATCGCTTCGTCGGTATCCGTCGCCAGCCCGATCATGTGCTCACCTTCATGAATCGGGTGCGCCTTTACATGCGCCTCGAGAAAGGCACCGATGTCGGCAAGCAGCGGCCCGGCTTTGGCAAAGAGTTCGCTGTGCGCCGCAGTGCAGCGTGCGTTCCAGTCGCCGAAATCCTGCCAGCAGCCGTCTTTCCCTCGGTGGAAAACCTCGCGCTCGGCGGTAAGCACGTAGTCCGGCTCGATCGGAAAACGAAACTCAGCTAGCCCCTCGACGATATGATGCAATTCGCGCCCGGTATTCACCGCCCAGAAGACGCCGCGACTCCGCAATTCTGCGAGCCCGTCGAAGAGCTCCTGCGCGACCGGAGGCTTGGCGAAATGGTCCACGAGAGTGCCATCGAAGTCGGTGCTCAGGAGCTTGATCATGCGGCCCACTTACTCGGACAACTCTGGGGGATTGTCGAGCCGCAGCGCTCCGGTGAATGGCCAAGCGTGGGCCATGGCGGTGGAGGCGGCCGTTGCTCGCCAGTCGATTTGGTGAAAAGTGAGTTGAGGTCAGGCGCGAATGAAAGAGACTTCGGGAGTCGCAACCCTGCGCGCTATTCCGAACCGCTTAACCTGAAATCAAGATCACTGTGAAATCCGCTTACGAACTCGCCATGGAGCGCCTCGAGAAAGATGCGCCTTCCGTCACCCTCACCGAGGAGCAGAAAGCCGAGATCGCCGAGATCGACTCCGCGACCAAAGCGAAGATCGCCGAGAAGGAACTATTTCTCCGCGACGAAATCGCGAAAGCGGAGGCGAGCCGGAAGTTTGACGAAGTGCTGGAGCTGGAACAGCAGCTCATCCGCGAACTGCGCCGGATCAACGAGGACGGCGAGGCGAAGAAGGAGAAAGCCCGGAAGCAGCGGAGCTAAACCCCTGTTAAGGCTGGGATAAACAACCGCGAAGACGCGAAGCACGCGAAGAGAAGAAGTAGAACCGCAGCGATCGCAGGGATTGCCGCGCTAAGAGTAAGCTCCTATTTCGCCGCGCCCGCTGCGTCCGCTGCGGTTCAGCTTCAGATCCTGCCTTTGCCTTCGCGCCCTTTACGTCTTCGCGGTTAAATCTGCTGCCTCACGATGAGAATCCTTCGCTACCGCTCGCCTGCCGGCGAAATCAGCTTCGCCGAAGAGCACCTTGACGGCACCTACACCGCACTCGACGGGGAGCCGTTCACGGGCTTTACGAGATCGAGCACGGCACTCCCAATGGAAGAGATCGCCGCGGTTCTCGCGCCGATCGCGCCCGTGGCGCTGCTTTGCATCGGGCTGAATTACCGTCAGCACGCTGCAGAGACGAATGCGCCGCTCCCGCAGTATCCAGTGCTCTTCATGAAGAGCCCGGCCTCGGTGCAGCACCCTGGCCAGCCGATTGTGCTTCCGCGGTTCATGCGCAGCGCGAAAGTCGATTACGAGTGCGAGCTCGCGGTGGTAATCGGGCGGGCTTGCAAGAACATCCGGCGAGAGGAAGCCATGGATTACGTGCTCGGCTACACCTGCGCGAACGATGTCAGCGCCCGGGATTGGCAGAAGGAAGGCGGCGGCTCGCAATGGTCGCGCGGGAAAAGCTTCGATACTTTCGCGCCTCTCGGTCCGGTGCTCGTCACGCCAGATGAGATTCCGGACCCGCACGCGCTCCGGATCCGCACGCGGGTGAACGGCGAGGTGCTGCAGGATTGCTCCACTGCCGACATGGTCTTCGACATCCCCACGCTGATCGAATTCCTCAGCGGCAGCAGCACGCTGCTGCCCGGCACCGTTATTCTCACTGGCACGCCGCACGGCGTCGGCATGGCGCGCACCCCGCCGCGCTTCCTGCAGCCAGGCGACTCCGTGAGCGTCGAGATCGAGAAGATCGGCGCGCTCACCAATCCCGTGATCGAGGAGGAGCCAGAGGGCGCCTCAAGTTTCGCTTTGTAAAAAGCGCGCTCGCGCAAATAGTCGCCGCCATGGAAACGCTGCAAACCCTCGGCCTCGCCTTGGGCCTCGCGACCCTCTCGGGCCTCAATCTCTACCTCACCGTCCTCGTCGCAGGAGTGGCCATTCAGCAGCAATGGATCGCGCTGCTGCCACAATACGAGTCCCTGGGCATCCTCGCTCATCCGGCGATAATCGCTGTTGCGGGTGTCCTGTATCTGCTCCAGTTCTTTGCCGACAAAATCCCGTGGGTCGATTCCCTGTGGGATACCGTCCACACGCTGATCCGGCCGATCGGCGGCGCACTGCTCGCGGTGCGCGTGCTCGGAACTCCCGATCCCGTCTACGACGTGCTCATCGCACTGCTCGCAGGCGGCGTAACGCTCGTCGCACACAGCGTGAAAGCCGGCACTCGCCTAGTGGCGAACCATTCTCCGGAGCCGTTTTCAAACATCGCGCTCAGCCTCACCGAAGATGTCGCAGTGGTCGGCGGCCTGGCCTTGATCAACTACGATCCCGTGCTCGCACTCACCGTCTTTGGCATCCTGCTGTTGATCGTGTGCTACTTCCTGCCGAAGCTCTTCCGCTCAGTGAAGGTGAACCTCTGGTTCTTGTGGCGGAAGGTTTCTTTCCCAGCTTCCGACCGACCCGATCACGACCTCCGCGCCGAACTCCCGGCCGATCTCCACGTGCTCTTTCACCAGGCCAATCTCCTCAGCGAGCGAATCACGTGGGCAGCGCCCTGCGTGAGCGGCAAAGCGCGGCGCATTCCAGCGAATTACTTCGGCTACCTCGCGGCCACGCCCGAGGAGCCGACTAAACTTTGGTTTCTAGCGAAGCGCGGCTGGCGCAAGATCGCCGAGGAGCTCGACCTGACCGGCTACAAAGTCGCTCACGAAGCGAAGTTTCTGAGCGAGAACCTGGTCCTCTACAGCTTGGAGAAAAAGCCTCGCTACACTTTCTATTTCGACCGCACGCAGACGGCGATTGTGAAGACG
>DASVRY010000620.1:0-9038 GCA_036388395.1 Chthoniobacteraceae bacterium | reverse complement strand
CTTCACTCAAGAGAAGGTGTCGGTGCGGTATCGCGGCGACTTCCTCGAAGTCGAGCCGGCGAAAGTCCACTACATGGACGTTTCGCCGAAGCAGCTGGTGTCCGTCGCGGCCGGGTTGATTCCGTTCCTCGAGCACGATGACGCGAACCGCGCACTGATGGGCTCGAACATGCAACGCCAGGATGTGCCGCTTCTCGTGTCCGATTCGCCGCTCGTCGGCACCGGCATGGAAGGCAAAGTCGCTCGCGATTCGCGGGCGGTTCTGGTCGCTGAAGCTGACGGCAAGATCGCCAGCGTCGCTGCAGACCAGATCATCCTGACGAAGGACGGCGAACTTCCCGAAGGCAAGAAGAAGCTCAAGCACGATCCGGCTGAAGGGATCTATATCTACGAGCTGCGCAAGTACATGCGTTCGAACGCTGGAACTTGCGTCAACCAGAAGCCGATCGTCACCAAAGGTCAGAAGATCAAAAAGGGTGATGTGCTTGCTGACGGACCAAACACCGAGAAGGGCGAACTCGCTCTTGGCCGGAACGTGCTCGTCGCGTTCATGCCTTGGAACGGCTATAACTTCGAGGACGCCATCACGATCTCCGAGAAGGTGGTGAAGGAAGATATCTATACTTCCATCCACATCGACGAATTCGAGATCGGCGCTCGCGACACCAAGCTCGGGCCAGAGGAAATCACTCGTGATATTCCAAACGTCTCCGAAGAAGCGCTTCGGAACCTTGGACCAGACGGCGTTATCCGCGTCGGTGCAGAAGTGAAGCCTGGCGACATTCTCGTCGGCAAGATCACTCCTAAATCCGAGACGGAGCTCGCCCCTGAAGAGCGCCTCCTGCGCGCCATCTTCGGTGAGAAAGCTGCGGACGTGAAGGACACTTCCCTCACTGTCCCATCGGGCACCTATGGCATCGTCATGGATGTGAAGGTCTCGAGCCGCAAGGAGATCACGAAGATCAAGCTCTCACCCGCCGAATCGAAACGGCAGGCGAAGCAGATCGACGAAGAGCACGCCAAGAAAAAGGAAGAGCTGCACGAGCAGCTCACCGAAGCGCTATCTAACATCCTCCTGGGTGAGAAGATCCCGCTCGACGTGGTTAACGCGCAGACCGGTGAGATCATCATCCCGGCGAATCGCAAAATCACCAAGACCCTGCTCCGCAAGCTCGCTGGTGTTTACGATCACGTAGACATCGATCCTTCGCCGATCCGGAACAAGATCCGCGAGATCATCAGCCAGTTCGAGCACAAGTTCGCTGAGCTGGAGCTCGAGCATGAGCGGTCGATGGACAAGGTCGAGAGCGGCGATGACGTCGATCCCGGCATCATCAAGCAGGTGAAGGTATTTGTCGCCAGCAAGCGCAAGCTGAGTGTCGGTGACAAAATGGCGGGTCGTCACGGAAACAAGGGCGTTGTCGCCCGGATCGTTCCCGAGGAAGACATGCCATATCTCGCGGACGGAACGCCCGTGGAGATCTGCCTCAACCCACTAGGCGTGCCTAGTCGTATGAACGTCGGCCAGGTTTTGGAGACGCACCTTGGAGTCGCGGCTAAGGCGCTGGGCATCAAAATCGCGACTCCAGTCTTCGACGGTATCGATGAGAAAGCGATCTTCGCCTATCTGGACCAAGCCCGGAAAGTGGACGGCTTCACCTGGATCAATGAGAACGGCAAGGCTCAGGTATTCGACGGCCGCACTGGTGATGCTTTCGAGCAGCCTGTCGTGGTTGGCTATATCTACATGCTGAAGCTCGGCCACTTGGTCGCAGACAAGATTCACGCCCGTGCAGTCGGACCGTACTCGCTCGTTACCCAGCAGCCGCTGGGTGGTAAGGCACAATACGGCGGCCAGCGCTTCGGCGAGATGGAAGTGTGGGCGCTTGAAGCCTACGGCGCAGCTTACACGCTGCAGGAACTGCTCACCGTCAAATCCGACGACGTGCAGGGCCGCACCCGGATCTACGAGTCGATCGTCAAGGGCGACAACTCGTTGGAAGCCGGCACGCCGGAATCCTTCAACGTGCTTATCAAAGAAATGCAGTCCCTCGGTCTGGACGTCAAAGTCGGCGGCAAAGCGCCGGTCCTTCCACAGGGGCTTCTGTAATCAGCCAGTTTGCATCTCAGTAGCTAAACTTACATATGAGCGAAACTAACTTTCGTGAACTGATCGGGGAGGAGCGCGCCGTCGGCTTCGACCAGGTCGGGATCACCGTCGCCTCTGGGGAGAGCATCCGCTCCTGGAGCCATGGGGAAGTCAAAAACCCCGAGACGATCAACTACCGCACCTTCAAGCCCGAAAAAGGCGGCTTGTTCTGCGAGCGCATCTTCGGTCCCACCCGGGATTGGGAGTGCTCCTGCGGAAAATACAAGCGCATCAAACACAAGGGTGTTATCTGCGACCGCTGCGGCGTCGAAGTGACCCTCGCTCGCGTCCGTCGCGAACGCATGGGCCATATCGAACTCGCCGTGCCGGTGACGCACATCTGGTTCTATAAGTGCATGCCTTCGCGCATCGGCCTCATGCTCGACATGAGCAGCCGTCAGCTCGAGCGCGTGATCTATTACGAGGACTACCTAGTCATTGATCCAGGACAGACCCCGTTGACCAAGGCTCAACTCTTGACCGAAGCGGAATACCGCGAGGCGCAGGATCAGTATGGCGAAACGTTCGTCGCCGGCATGGGTGCCGACGCGATCCGTCAGCTTCTCTCACTCGTCGATCTCGCCGAACTGAACAAGGAGCTCGAGGAAGCGATGACCACCACGCGCTCGAAGCAGATTCGCAAGAAACTCGCGAAGCGCCTCAAGCTCGTGCAGGGCTTCGCCACTTCACACACTCGTCCCGAGTGGATGATCCTCGAAGTGCTGCCCGTGATCCCGCCGGACCTTCGTCCGTTGGTGCCTCTCGAGGGCGGCCGCTTTGCGACCTCGGATCTCAACGATCTCTATCGTCGGGTCATCAACCGGAACAACCGACTTAAGAACCTGCTCCAGCTCAAGACTCCTGATGTCATCATCCGGAATGAAAAGCGCATGCTGCAGGAAGCTGTCGATGCGCTCTTCGATAACGGTCGTCACGGCCGCGCGGTCACTGGCGCTGGCAATCGTCCGCTCAAGTCCCTCAGCGATATGCTCAAGGGCAAGGGTGGCCGTTTCCGGCAGAACCTGCTCGGCAAGCGCGTCGATTACTCGGGCCGTTCGGTTATCGTTATCGGACCTGAGCTGAAGCTTCACCAGTGCGGTCTTCCCAAGAAGATGGCCCTCGTGTTGTTCGAGCCATTCATCATCCGCCGGCTCAAGGAGCTTGGCTATGTGCACACTGTTCGGAGTGCAAAGAAGATGATCGAGCGGCAGACGCCAGAAGTCTGGGACATCCTCGACGAAGTGACCAAGGGCCACCCAGTTCTCCTGAACCGCGCGCCGACCCTGCACCGTCTGTCGATCCAGGCATTCGAGCCGCAGCTCATCGAAGGTGAAGCGATCCGCATTCACCCGCTCGTCTGCACGGCTTACAATGCCGACTTCGATGGCGATCAGATGGCCGTTCACGTTCCGCTCTCGGTCGAGGCACAGATGGAAGCGCGCATGCTCATGCTTGCGTCGAACAACATCTTCAGCCCTTCAAGCGGCAAGCCAGTAACGACGCCGTCGCAGGACATCGTGCTCGGGTGCTACTACCTGAGCCAGAATCCTCGCAAGCTGCAGGGGTCCAAGGAGCCTGATCGTCTCTCGTTGTTCGCCAATGCGGACGAAGTGGAGTTCGCGATGGCGGAAGGCAAAGTGCAGGTGCACGACAAGATCCGCTTCAAGAATCCTGATCTCGGCAAGCAGACCGTTTACGGCGATCCGGTTGCCCGGGTCATCGAGACCACTGCGGGTCGCGTGATCTTCAATCAGATCTGGCCTGAAGGCGTAGGCTTCTTCAACAAAGCCTGCGGCAAGAAGCAGATATCCGATATCATCTTCCGCACCTACCAGGCAGCGGGCCACCCCGCGACGGTCGAAATGCTCGATCGGCTCAAGGACATGGGCTTCACCTGGGCGACGAAGGCCGGCATCTCCATCGGGATCACCGACATGATCATCCCGAAGGAGAAGCAGGTCGAACTCGACAGTGCTTACAAGCAGATCGGCGAAGTCGATAAGCAGTATCGCCGCGGTATCATCACTGATGGCGAGCGCTACAATAAGGTTGTCGATATCTGGACCCATGCGGGTGAAGAGATCGCGAACGTGATGTTCCGGACCCTCGAACACAACGAGGGCCGCAAGGAACTGAACCCGGTCTTCCTCATGGTCGACTCCGGCGCTCGCGGTAATCGCCAGCAGGTTAAGCAGCTCGCCGGTATGCGCGGTCTGATGGCCAAGCCTTCGGGAGAAATCATCGAACAGCCGATTACGTCGAACTTCCGCGAAGGTCTGACCGTGCTGGAATACTTCATCTCGACGCACGGCGCCCGTAAGGGTCTCGCCGACACCGCGCTCAAGACGGCGGATTCCGGTTACCTCACCCGTAAGCTGGTCGATGCGTCACAGGACGTCATCATCACGGAAGACGACTGCGGCACGGTCAACGGCATCGTGGTGCGTTCGATCTACGAAGGTGACGAAGAAGTCGTCGACCTCGCGACCCGCATCATCGGGCGCGTGAGCTGCGAGACAATCAAGGATCCGGTGACCAGCACCACCTTGGTGAAGAAGAACCAGCTCATCGATGAAGTGACCGCCAATGGCGTGAACAAAATCGGTGTGGAGCAGCTCAAAATCCGCTCCGTGCTCACCTGCGAATCTGGCCGCGGCGTTTGTGCCAAGTGCTACGGACGCAATCTGGCCACCGGTCAGATGGTGAAACTCGGAGAGGCCGTCGGCATCATCGCCGCACAGTCGATCGGCGAGCCTGGAACGCAGCTGACGATGCGTACTTTCCACATCGGTGGAACCGCTTCGGGCACGTTCAAGCAACCAGTCGTCAAAGCGAAGAACGATGGCGACATTCGCTACAACGATCTCCGCACGGTGCAGGCGCTTGACGGCAACTGGATCGCGCTGAACAAGAACGGCTCCATCACGGTGCATAGTAAGGACGGTCGCGAGATCGAACGCTATGCAATCGTCATCGGCTCTGTCATCTCGCTGGCCGACGGCGGCCATGTGAAGAAGGGCGAAGTCTTCGTTCAATGGGATCCGTATAACGTGCCGATTCTCACTGAAAGGACCGGTAAAGTGGAGTTCCGCGACATGATCAGCGGCGTGACTGTGAAGCGCGAAGTCGACGAGGCCACGGGCGTGCTTGGCACGGTTGTTATCGAACACAAAGAGGATCTGCATCCGCAAATCGTCATCGTGGACGACTCGAAGGAAGTGCTCGCCAGCTACTCGATTCCTGCCGGCGCTCACGTCACTGTGAGCGAGGGCAAGAAGATCCAGGCCGGCGCATTGCTCGCCAAGACTCCGCGTAAGATTGCGAAGACGAAGGACATCACCGGCGGTCTACCACGAGTGGCCGAGCTCTTCGAAGCTCGCCGTCCGAAAGACGCGGCCGAGATCGCCAAGATCGACGGCGTCGTCGAGATCGGTGGTGCAGTTCGCGCCAAGCGCAAGATCATCGTCCGCGACACCGAATCTGGTGCCGAGGAAGAGCATCTCGTGCCGCTGAACAAACACATCATCGTCTTCAAGGGCGACTTTGTGAAGAAGGGTCAACAGCTCACCGACGGCCCTGTGCCTCCGCATGACATCCTCGATGTTTGCGGGCCTCAGGAACTGCAGGAGCACATGGTCAACGAGGTGCAGGAAGTTTACCGCCTCCAGGGCGTGGAAATTTCCGACAAGCACATCGAGATCATCGTTCGCCAGATGCTGCGCAAGGTGAAGATCACCGAGCCGGGCGATACGGCGCTGCTATGGGGCGATCAGATCGACCGTCTTGCCTTCGAAGAAGAGAATCGTCAAGTCATCGAAAAGGGCGGCAAGCCTGCGGAAGCAGTGCCAGTCCTGCTCGGTATCACCAAGGCATCGCTCGAGACGGATTCGTTCATCTCGGCGGCGAGCTTCCAGGATACCACTCGTGTGCTCACCGAAGCGGCGACGCTCGGCCGAGTCGATCACTTGCGCGGGTTCAAGGAGAACGTCATCATGGGTCACCTCATCCCTGCCGGCACCGGCTTCCCCGGCCACCGCGATGTGAAGGTCATCCAGCTCGGCGAACACCTCGAGCAACCGACCAATGACGAAAGCGACGAGCTCGAGCCCTTGGTTGGCTAAGTCCTAACACTCAGAAACATTTAACCGAAGGAGCGGCCGCAAGGCCGCTCCTTCTTTTTTGCACCCGGCAGTTCAGCCAAGACGCTCTCCTGGTTGAAGGGGCGGGGCGGACAATCTTTGCGGGGGAAGTTTCGCCGCGGAGCTCCGGGGAGTGCACTCGTCCCGAGTGCTGGTGCTGGCGTCTCGCCAGCACGGACTTCGCAAGCGTTGCGTCAGAAGGAGACGTGGGGAAACCAAAGTTCGTTTCCGCGGGACGCGGAAACCAGCACTCGGGACGAGTGCGCTCCCCGGAAGCTGGCTGCGACACTGCTTCCGACTTCGCAATAGCCCGGCCCGCAGTAGGCTTTAGATCACTACCGACCAAGCTTGTGCACCACGTCGACCAGTGCACTTGCGAGGCTCTTCACCTGCCCGGCCTTGCGCTCGTCCTTTAGCGCACCGCCTTCGCCAAATGCCTCATACGCCGCGGAGATAGTTACTTGATCCGGCAACACGAGCACTCCGATATTCCCGAGCAATGAGCGGAGCTGCACGAGCCCGCGCATTCCCCCGAGTGCACCCGGCGACGCGCTCATCACCGCCGCCGTCTTCCCGCGGAAGGCAATCAGTGACGGCTCGTCATCCGACTCGGCACGCGAAACCCAGTCGATGGCATTCTTCAGCACCCCGGTGATCGAGCTGTTGTATTCCGGCGAGGCAATCAGCAGCCCGGCATGATCCCGAAAAAGCTGCTTCAGCTTTCGCGCATTCTCCGGAAGGCCGGAGGCGCTTTCCAGGTCCTCATCGAAGAGCGGCAGAGGGAAATCGCGCAGGTCGATCAGGGTCACCTCTGCTCCGGCTGCACGTGCTGCTTCTGCGGCGACAGCGACGAGTTGCTTGTTGTACGATCCGGTGCGGGTGCTTCCGGCAAAGGCGAGAATCTTTGGCTGGCTCATGTCGCAGAGGAGCTGACACGATGAGGGCAACGATCACGAGCGGAATAGCTCGCCTGACCTCCACCTTTCTCCATGTCCATCGCTACCAAAACCGGCGACGCCGGCAACACGGCTCTCATGTACGGCCGCCGGGTCTCGAAATCCGATCTCCGGGTTACAGCCTACGGCACCGTAGACGAGCTGAATTCATCGCTCGGGATTGTCCGCGCAACAACTGCAGAGCCATCGATCGGCGCCGCGGTTCTCGCCGTGCAAAAGGAACTCGTCACCCTCATGGGCGAGCTCGCGGTTGCCGACGAAGACCGCGAGCGATACGCAAAGGGCGGCTACGATTTCGTCACTGCGGATTACGTCGATCGCCTCACTTCGGTCGTGGATGATCTGGAGAAAAACCAGCACATCAGCTACGAGGGCTGGGCGACTCCTGGGGCCTCGTTGGATTCCGCCGCGCTCGATGTCGCCCGCACCACCTGCCGCCGAGCTGAGCGGCATGTGGTGGGCTTGGGCGAGACCGGCGCTTATGTGAACCCCGAAACGATCCGATATCTAAACCGTCTATCCGATCTCTGCTGGCTCTGGGCGCGTTGGGTGGAGACGCGACGCGCACAGTAAGTGAGCGTCTGGTCTGAACTGCGCCTGCTCCTCAAGGTCGCGCGACCTGGTTTCTGGTCGACGGCTATTTGGTTTTACCTTCTGCCGCTCGGCGGATCGACCGCTTGGCAACAGCCGGAGTTCTGGCTTGGACTAGTCTACGTCACCCTTCCCCTTGGCCTCGTCATCTACGGCTGGAACGATCTCGCCGACCGCGAAACCGATCAGCTGAATCCGAGAAAGGATACCTATCTCTTCGGCGCACGCGCAACCACCGCGGAGCTTCGCCGGCTGCCCATGTGGATTGCCGGAGTCCAGGTGCCGTTCGTCTGGGCTTTTCTGCTGATCATCGGCCCCAAGGTCATCGGCTGGTGCGCGCTTCTTGCGACTGCGACTGCGATCTATAACTTGCCGCGGGTTGGCTTCAAGAACTGGCCAGGTGTCGATATGCTGAACCAGGTCGGTTACCTCCTGGTCTTCGTTCTCAGCAGCTGGCTGAACCACGTCCCGCAACTCCCGTTGGCCACCTTCGCCTTCGGTGCACTCTTTGCCATGCACTCGCACCTCTTCGGCCAGATCATGGATCATGCTCCAGATCTCGCCTCGGGCCGCCGGACAACGGCAGGAGTGCTTGGCCTCCAGCGGGCGAAATGGTTCATGGTCGCTCTCCTCACCGCCGAAGCACTGCTCGTCTGGAAAGGAGCTGGCGACCTGTGGATCGCGGCCTTCCTAACCGGCGGCGCGTTGTTCTTCGTCGCAGACGTGATGCTGCTGTGGAAGAACCGGGTGTATTCGCCAGGAGAAATGCGCTTCTTCTTCTTGGCCTGGAACGCAGTTGCGTTACTCAGCATTCCGTGGGTTTGGTCCACCGCACGGCTCGCGGGTAAGGGGATTTGAGCGCCACCCTCGCTGCCGTGAGAGATTCTCAAACTTCCCGCTTGCATGGCAGAAGCACCGCCCTTAGAACTACCGCCCATTTTTCTTCGCCGCAAACGATCCCTAAGCACGTATTTATGTCCACTGAATTGATGACGGAACTTCTCGAGGCAGGTGTCCACTTTGGTCACCAGACCAAGCGGTGGAACCCAAAGATGAAGCCGTTCATTTTCGAGAAGCGCAACGCGATCTACATCATCAATCTCGGCGAGACGGTCCGTCAGCTCCAGCAAGCGACGGCGTTTCTGGGCGAAGTTGCTGGACGGGGCGGGAAGGTCCTCTTCATCGGCTGCAAGAAGCAGGCGC
>DASVRY010000619.1:0-2820 GCA_036388395.1 Chthoniobacteraceae bacterium | reverse complement strand
AAATGGTGAGCCCGGATCCGGCTCGGCGTTTTGATGGGAGCTCGACGACGAACCGGTGTTTAATGTGCTTCTCTCGGGCTTCGCAAACCAGCCGAGGACCGCGCCCAGAATGAGTGTGCCAGCGAAAGCACCGGTATTTTTCGGGGAAATCATTTCCTTTCAATAGACCCAGATGTCGCTGGCTGGCGAGACAATCAAGCACCGATGGCCGCCGCACGATGCTTTGCATGAGGATAGTTTGTTTCCGGATCCTTTGTTAGTGTTAGCCTCTCCAAGTCATGAGCACGGATTTGTGCGCACTTCTGAAACGGACCGGTCTCTTTTTTATCTGCTGTGCCTTTGCAGCAGAGGCTTCGGCTCGCGAACTGCCCGTGCGCGTGTGGATCGATACGGATCCGGCGTTGGGCATGCTCTTTCGCGACGCAGACGATGGGCTTGCCTTGCTCCAGGCGCTGCATAGTCCGGAGCTTGAGATCGCCGGGATCAGCGTGGGGAAGGGGAATAGTGATGTCCCTGACGGAACGCGCATTGCCCGGCGGCTGGTGGCGAACTGTGCACACGCCCACTCAGGCGCACTGCCTCGCGTCTATGCAGGGCGGACGTCGGCCGCACGTTCATCGGCGGATGATGCTCTGCACGCGGCGCTGAGCCGCCGGTTGACTTACGTCGCGCTCGGACCGCTCACCAATCTCGCTGCCTTTCTCCGAGAGAATCCTTCACGAGCGGCTAACATCCGGCGCGTGATTTTCCTTGGCGGTGAACTCCCGAACTCCAGCCTCCGCGCAGGCGGCTGGAATCGTTATCGCTTTACGGATGCTAACTTCTTCAAGGATCCCGCTGCGGCTGAGACGGTGTTGCGAGCGGGAATTCCCATTACGCTGGTGCCTATCGATATTTCGCGTGGGATCAGCCTTTCCGCTGCGGACATGCGGCAGTTGCGGAGAGCGTCCTCGTGTTCCCGTTACGTCGCTGAGAAAGCAGGCGGATGGTTTCTCGGCTGGCGCGTTTTCTTCGGTGTGCGCGAGGCGCCGGTCTTCGACGCGTTGGTGTTGCTAGCTGTGACGCATCCGCAGTGGGTGCGGACGCGGTTCATGAGTTACGAGGTGCAGAAGAAGGGTAAGACGCCGCGACTGCTTTTGCTTCCGAAGGTAGAAGAGGAAACTCGAGATAGCGTCACAGTCATCACCGGCTTCGACCCAAGAGCTCGAGAGGAAGTTATCCAGAGGCTGGCTACCCCCGACCTCCAATGAAGTAGCGCGCTCCCGGACAAGTCATCCTAACATTCCGGGCTAGGAGCTGCGCCGTTGCGCCAGTAGCCATTCGTAGAGCTCCGGCGTCTCATAAGCTGGCGTCCACGAATCGTGACCCACTCCTGGAAACACCGTGAAGCGAACATCGCTGCCGACGCCGCGGAGCGCGTCGACCATCTCCTCACTATACGGGAGCCGCACCACGTCGTCCGCGTCCCCGTGGAAAACCCAGATCGGGAGATCCTTGATGCGCTCCACGTCACGCGGATCGCCTCCGCCACAAACTGGCACCACGGCAGCAAAGCGTTCCGGCGTTTCGATCGCTAGATCCCACGACGCAAACCCACCCATGCTCAACCCAGTCAGATAAACGCGATCCACGTCCACGCGAAATTTCACTAGCAGCCGATCCAGCAACTCGCCGAGCTCGGGAGCGGACCACCACCCGCCCGGCAGACACTGCGGCCCGACGACGATGAAGGGAAAATCGGGCTGATCCTTCAGCACCTGCGGCAGGCCATTCTTCTCCACATCGCGAAGATCATACCCTCGCTCGCCCATGCCGTGGAGGAAGAGAATGAGCGGCCATTTCTTGCCAGGATCTGCCTCATAGCTGGCGGGAAGGTGAAGATAATAGTCGTTGCGCAGATCGCCTGTGATCTTCTTAAGACCGCACCACCAGCGCAGATCCCGCATATCCGGATCGTTGCGCCGGCGCACGAGTGTCGCGCCGGGTTGCATCTCGCTCAATCCCGCAGATAACACCGCTGCAACGACGCTTCGATCCCAAGCGCCCATCGCCGATCTTCTCACAAATTCCTCCATGAACGCCGCCCATTCTCCGACCACCGCAGGATCGATTCCTAGCTCCGGCGGAAAGTTCAGCGAGAGAGCAGGGGACTTCTCCCAATCCACCGGTTGCGGCGTGCGATAGAGCGTCGTGAAATGTTTAACCGTTTCCCCAGCGGCGGAGGTCACTGGCACAATCGCGCCGTATCTTCCCGGCTTGGCCGCCGTGGTGACTTCGTTGTAATCCGCATCGTAAAACGTCGCCCCGCCCGGTCCCACAGAACTTCCTCGGGCAGCCAGATACTCCAGATCCAGGGAGGGAAATGTCTCCCCACTAAAGACACAAAATTCAAAAATCGGTTCGGCGTCGCGCATGCCGTTAGCGATAGCGGGTTCACTCGCCGCGATCAACGCCAAGGACGGCAGAACTTTCCCCGCGCCGCACTTTTCCATTCTTCCATAGACAAAAGCATCCGCTTGCCGCGTCTTGTCCTTGTGGACCCCCGCTATCGTGAACTCGACCGCCTCTATACCGCGCACGCGGAGGCGGCGTTTCAGTTCTTGCTCAGCCTTACGCGCTCCGAGGCCGATACCAAGGACCTGCTCCAGGACCTCTTTGTGCGCCTCGCCAAAAAGCTTCCGCAGGAGGATACCCTCCGCAACGAGCGTTCGTGGCTGCTCACCGTCGCTTACCGCCTGTTCGTGGATTCCTGCCGCAGGCGAGGGGCCTACACCGAAGCGCTGGATCGTTTCGCTTCGGAGCCGCTGGTGATCTTCGAGT
>DASVRY010000618.1:0-12837 GCA_036388395.1 Chthoniobacteraceae bacterium | reverse complement strand
AAGTTCCTCTCCCTTTCTTTCGCTCTCACGCTGGGGCTCTCTGGCTGCCAGGTTTTCACAAAGTCGCCGACGTGGGACAAGGTAACGAAGGTGCGGGCGCAAACGCTGGAGACAGAGGATCCGTCGCAGGCCTACGCGAACGAACTTCATCGGGTGCTCGCGGACGAAGCTGTGGAACACAAGGTGGTGACTTACCAATACCGTTACACCACCCGGCTTCGGGAGGAGGCGATCGGCACGCGCACCGCGATCATTTATCGGGATAGCCACAATGGCAGCTATCCGTGGTGGCTGATGGACGATCGCACCGGTCGGCCAGTCTGGCTGCCGAACGGCGATGTGCAGCAGCAGGTGCAGTTCTACGCGCAGCACCGCACGGAGATCGTCGACGTGAAGGAGTTCCCGAATGGCGCCGGCAGTGGGAAGTCGGTCGTTGGAACTGAACCCGCACTCGACCAAAGTCTCGCTATGACCGGCCGGCAGTCGCGAACCGTTGCGAGGACAGAGAAAGAGCGTCGTGTCGACTTTTTGCGCGGTCGTTCGGCCACGGTCGCGACGACAGGTGCGCCATCATCTTCCTCCGCTGAAGAGAGATTCCGGAAGGTGCACGGCACTGCCTTCGATCCATCCAGCGCTACTGATCGGCAGAAGATGGCGGCGTTCCGCGCCATCGCCTCCGCGCAGTAGCTTAAATCCTCTCGCGCATGTGGTGTGGCGGCGCCTCACGATGCTGCCCCGACGACACATGGTGTTAGAAAACATCAGGTTCTCTGCCGTCACGGGTGGCGACTTTGATGAGCTGGTAGCCCTTCGCACTACCGCGATGCGGGAGAGCCTTGAGCAGGTGGGGCGGTTTAATGAAGAGCGGTCCCGCCAGCGCCTCCGCGCGTCATTTTATCCTGAGCACACGGAGTTCATCGTCTTCGAAGGCAGAGGATCGGCTTTCACACTTTCCGACTCGCCGAGGAGGCGTTTCATCTGGACCACCTCTACGTTCGCCCAGCTTTCCAAGCCCGCGGAGTCGGTTCCCACGTCATTACCAGACTTCTCTGCCAGTCTGATGCGCGTCAGATGCCAGTTCATGTCGGCGCATGGCGCGGCAGCTTGTCCAATGACTTTCACCAGCGCCACGGCTTCGTTCGGATCGCCGAAGAAGATTGGGATATTTACTACATCCGAATGCCGCACGCGGTGAATGCCTAGGCTGGTGGCTCGCGGCACCTTCGTGGTCGTTTAGCTCCTTTCAGTTGGTTTCCGAGGCCGCTTCCGCATATCTCTCCCGCATGGATAAAACCGAAATGCGCCTCGACCCGCTGACTCATGCGTGGACGATGTTCTCCGAGGCGCGAGCGATGCGCCCTGATTTCGGCTCCACGCGCGGTGCAGCGGCCAATCTCCCCCCTGACCCGTTCGCAGCGGGACGCGAGCATTTCGCACCGCAATCCTTGCATACAGCTCATGCAGCCTTTGCTCCGTGGCAGGTGCGCGTCGTGCCGAATCGTCTTCCGATCCTTCGCGTGGAAGGCGACGCGACTCGCCACGGAGATGGGTTTTACGACCGGATGGACGGGGTTGGCGCTCACGAAGTCGTCGTCGAGGATGCTGGCGAGCGCGCCTTGGAAGAGCTTCCGCGGACGGAGATCGAGAAGGTGATCACCGCGTGGAAGGTCCGGATGCTCGACCTGATGCGTGATGAACGGATGCGGTCTTTTGCGGTGGTGAAAAATGTGGGCACTGGAGCTGGCGGCCGCGTCGCGCACAGCGTCAGTCAGCTCGTGGCCATGGCTGTGATCCCGCCGCTGCTCGAGCGGAAGCTGGCGGCTGCCCGCGCGTTCTACGAATTGAAGAAGCGCTCGATGTTTGAAGATATCCTCCGGGAAGAGGTGCGGGCTGGCACCCGGTTGATCTACGAGAATAACGGCTTCAGCGTGTTCTGCCCGTATGCCGCGCGTGCGCCATTCGAGATTGCGATTTACCCAAAGCGGCAATGTCCCGATTTCCATGGGATTACTGATCAGGAAACCGCGCAGCTCGCCGATGTAATCCGGACGGCGCTCCGCAAGCTCGGCCGCGCATTGGACCACCCGGCCTACAACTTCATGCTCTTCACCGCGCCGACCCGCACTCCGCGCCACGATCACTGGACGACGATCGAGCACGACTTCCGGTGGCACATCGAAATTCTCCCGCGGCTGCATCATCTCGGTGGCCTCGAGCTCGCCACGGGTTGCTGGGTGAATAGCGTCTGGCCGGAAACCGCCGCCGACTATCTGCGCGGCCTAGACGTCGGCGAATGACGGCGCGTCAGGTCTTCTATGAAGGGCGGGTGCAGGGCGTGGGCTTCCGCTTTACAGTGAAGCAAATTGCTCGCGGCTACGATGTCGTCGGATGGGTAAAAAACCTGCCGGACGGCCGTGTAGAACTCCAGGTCGGCGGCGAGCGCGAGGAAGTGGAGGGTTTTCTCGAGGGCGTTGCTGAGAGTGAGCTGAAGAGCCACATCAAGAGCGTCGAAGCCCACCTTATTCCACCGCTCACCGGCACACGCGGTTTCGAGATCGTGCGGTGAACACATTGCGCTGCAGCAGAGCGTTCAATAAGCTCCAGCAGATGACTACGCGCTGGACCGCTGCACTTTCGGTAAGAAAGCGCACAATGGTATCCTGCCCGTAATCTGTTGATAACAAATCATCGTTAGTTTGCTTCCCTCAAGGACACGTGAGCACTCCCGCCATCTCCATTCGTAACGTCAGCAAAGTCTTCCCGATTCCGTTCAAACGGGAGCGGGTCGTGGCGGTGCATAATCTCTCGCTGGATGTTCAGCCTGGGCAGGTCTACGGCCTCCTCGGGCCAAACGGCTCCGGCAAAAGCACGACGATGAAAATCGTGCTCGGGCTCGTCACCCCGACCTCCGGCACAACCGAGATCTTCGGACGCGACAGCACGCTCGTGGAGAGCCGGGAAGACGTGGGCTTTTTGCCGGAGAACCCATACTTCTATAAATACCTCACGGGCCAGGAGACGCTGTTTTTCTATGGCAAGCTGTGTGGTTTCCGCGGGGCAAAGCTGCGCGAGCGGGCGAAGGAGCTGCTCGCCTTGGTCGGCCTGGAAAACGCAGCGGATCGTCGGCTCGGCGGCTACTCAAAGGGAATGCTTCAGCGCATCGGGCTGGCGCAGGCGTTGATTCAGGAGCCGCGGCTGCTCGTGCTCGACGAGCCGACTGCAGGCGTGGACCCGGCAGGCTCCCGGGAAATTCGCGACCTTATTCTCAGCTTCAAAGCGCGTGGCATCACGGTGCTGCTCTGCTCTCACCTGCTCGGCCAGGTGCAGGAGATCTGCGATCGGATCGGCATCTTGCATCAGGGCGTGCTCGTCCGCGAAGGCCGACTCGAAGAGCTGATCTCCATTGAGAATCAGACGGAGCTGATCCTCGAAAATGCGACCCCGGAACTGCTCTCCCGCATGCAGACGATGATCACCGAAGCGAGCGCGACTCTTGTCGAACAACGTAAGCCGCAGACGACGCTCGAGAAATACTTCCTGGAAGTAACGGGAGGAAACAAATGATGAGGATGCAGAAAACGCCGAACGCTGAACGCCCAACTTCGACCGCCGAAGGCAGAAGCGTGCGGTCACAGTTTTCCTCTTTCGACGTTCAGCGTTCGGCGTTGAACGTTCGGCGTTCTCCTACTCCTCTCCCCGCCGCCGTATGAACGTCACCAAGCACAAGTCTTTCTCCTTCGCGCGCATCTCCGCGATTGCATCGAACACCTTGCTCGAGCTCGTTCGGCTGAAGGTCTTCTACTTCATGCTGCTCTTCGCGCTGCTGATCATCGGCAGCTCCGCCTTCATGGTGAAGTTCAGCTTTCAGCATCAGTTTCAGGTGCTGAAGGATGTCTCGCTCGGCGCGATGTCCATCTTCACCTGGCTGCTGGCGACGCTCGCGACCGCAATGCTGCTCCCGAAGGACATCGAGGATCGGACGCTCTACACAATTCTGGCGAAGCCAGTCCCGCGACTGGAATATCTGCTCGGCAAGCTGAGCGGCGTGCTTTTGCTGCTGCTGATCGCGATCCTGCTCATGAGCGGGCTCTTCGTGGCGGTGCTCTATGGTCGCGAGCAGCTCGTCCTCGCGGAGACGATGCACGCTTATCCTGCGGGGCCTGAACTCGATGCCGCGGTCGCTGAAGTGCGCGCCAGCACGTTCAATATCAACCTGCTCCCGGGCATCACGATCATCTACATCAAGGCTGCACTTTGCGCGTCGCTCACGCTGCTGCTCTCTACCTTTGCCAGCTCATGGATCTTCACGATCATCGTCTCGGTGATGATGTATCTCATCGGTCACGTGCAGCCGATCGCCCGCGAATATTGGCTGTCGCAAGGTGGCGGCGCGGGAGATCCATCGCCGGTGCTCAAGGGCTTCCTCGGTTTTGTCGCGCTGATCTTTCCCGACTTCCAACTTTTCAATCTCGTCGACGACATCGTCGTGGGAAATGCGATCACGACGATCATGTTCATCAAGACCGCCGGGCTCGGGCTCGGCTACGTCGTTGTCTACACGCTCCTGGGTTATCTCATGTTCGCGAATCGCGAGCTGTAGGAAATCCGCGCCCGCTGTCTCATGAAGCGCAAACTCCTCGTCATTGGTCTGCTCCTCCTCTTCGGAGCGGTGCGGATGGGCTTTGAAGAGCAGCTCACGCAGGAACATCGCGGCGCCTTTTTTCGGAATGCCAAGCTCGACCTCGATCTGCGCCAGCGGCTCGGCCAGATGGGATTTCTTGCGGCGTTGAGCGGTTTCCGGTCGATCGTTGCCGATGTGCTCTGGATCCAGGCGCATTCAGCGTGGGAACGCACCGAGTGGGGCCGCATGGCGCTGCTTTTCGACACCGTCACGTCGCTCCAGCCTCGTGCGGTGCTTTTCTGGGACATGGCCGCATGGCACATGGCCTACAACGCGAGCGTCGCGGCGCTGCAAGACGAGAGCCAGCCGCGCGAGGCGCTCCGGGTTCGTCGGCAGCGCGAATATTTCAAGCTCGGCGAAGATTTTCTCCTGCGAGGAATTCAGAACAATCCGGACCGAGCCTTGCTATATGATCGGCTTGGAATGCTTTACAGCGACAAGTTCAAAGAGCCTTGCAAAGCCTTCGAGGCGTACGAAAGAGCCTCCCAGCTTCCGAACGCTCCAGGGTACGCCCGACGCTTTGCGGCTCTTCAGCTCTCTCTTTGCCCGGGACACGAACGCGAAGCGTACGAGCGGATCGTTTCGCTTTTCAAAGAAGGAGAACGAGAGCGCATGCCAACGCTCCTCACCCGCCTCAAGGAGCTTCAGGAAAAATTAGGTGTTCCCCCTGAGGAGAGAATTTATAGTCCGCCCCCCGATCGCCCTTAATTCCCCGATGCGTTTTGCTATTTTTGGAGACATCCACGCGAATCTCGAAGCTCTGCAGGCCGTCCTTGCGGATGCGGAAGCGCATGGGGTAACGCATCACGTCTGCCTCGGCGACGTCGTCGGCTACAACGCGAATCCGCATGAATGCGTGGAGCTCATCCGCGCGCTGGAGTGTCCCGTGGTGAAGGGCAATCATGATGAGCAGGCGTCGATCACGGATGATCTCTCCGGCTTTAATCCGCTGGCTGAAGAGGCGATCAACTGGACGCGTCAGCAGCTGGACGAGAAAGACAAGCAGTGGCTGCGCGACCTCAAGATGGTCCGTCAGGTGCGGGACTTCACGATCGTCCATGCGACCCTCGATACGCCCACGAAATGGGGATACGTTTTTAACCAGCTCGATGCCGCAGCGAGCTTCAACTATCAGCATACGCAGCTCTGCTTTTACGGGCACACGCATGCGCCGCGCGCTTACATCCGCGACGGCACGGTGAAAAGTCAGATTCTCGACAAGCTGGAGATCGAGTCGGGGAAAAAATACTTCATCAATGTCGGCAGCGTGGGCCAGCCCCGCGATGGCGACTGGCACGCGTCGTATTGCATTTACCACCCAGACAAGCAGTTCGTGGAGCTGCGCCGTATCGAGTACGACATCTGGACGGCGCAGGATAAGATCGTGGACGCCGGTCTCCCGCAGCGGCTCGCGGATCGTCTGGCGCTGGGAAAGTAATCCCGCGCTCGCGTCCCAGGAGATGCTTGAGCGCTGAACCGCCCACAGATCACCAGATGCCGTCGGAGACGAGCGTTGGGGTTGGTGATGCGCCGCGTGAGATCGTGATCATCAAGCCGAGCTCGCTCGGCGATGTGGTCCACACTCTGCCCGCGGTCGCGATGGTGCGCCGGGCGTATCCAGATGCGCGAATCCGCTGGTTGATCAATCCAGAATGGGCGCCGCTGCTGGAGGAAAACCCGCACATCGATGATGTGGTAATCTTTCCGCGTGGAGAGTTCCGCGGCTTGCGTGGTGTCGCGCGGCTCCTGCCATGGGTGCAAAGTATGCGGTGCGAAGTGCAGGCGGATCTGGTGCTGGATTTCCAAGGCCTACTCCGAAGCGCTCTGCTGGCGCGGCTTTTCCGCCGCGCTGGCGGCCGCATCGTCGGGCTCTCGGATGCGCGCGAGGGGGCGCGGTTTGCCTACGATGATACCGCAAAGGTCGCCGGGAAGGAGCACGCCGTGGATCGCTACCTTGCACTGGTGGAGGCGCTTGGCATTGCGACGGGTGGGCCGTTGGAGTGGCCACTTCCGGCTGGAATCCGTCCCGGCAGCTTCTCGTCGGAGGAACCATTTATTCTGCTGCATCCCTTCTCGCGTGGTGCGGGCAAGTCGATGGCAGTTGATGATGTCGGGGCGTTTTGCCGCGCGCTCGCACCACGCCGAGTCGTCATCGCCGGACGCTCAGACGTGACTCTTCCGCCGATCACGAACGCGACCGATCTGCTGAACAGGACCTCGCTCCTGGAGCTCATCTGGCTGATCCGTCGCGCTGAGTTTGTCGTCAGCGTCGATAGCGGGCCGATGCACATTGCTGCGGCGCTGACGTCGCGGTTGCTCTCGATCCACACCTGGAGCGATCCCACGAAGGTCGGGCCGTACCGCGATGACGCGTGGATTTGGAAGGATGGTCAGATCGCACGCCGCGACAAAGCGGCGGTTGGAAAGCCGGCGGCTGACGTGAACGCGATTGCGCATTTCATCGCCGATCTGCTTTCGCGCTGAGGAAGCTCAATCTGTCCCTGAGTGCGCGCCCTGAACTCGGGCACAACGCCCCTAACTTACGCAACGAGTTCCAGTGAGGCCGGCGTGGCTATCTCCTTGGGTGTGCCCACGGCATTCAAAGCTTTCCGGAGTTGGGTGAGCTCCGATGTCAGGTGCGTCAACGTGGCATGGGCAGCCTCGAGTTCACCCCGACGGCCGGCAGCCTCAAGCTCGGCTGCAAGTTTGGTCGCTTTCGGTGCCGCGAAATTTGAGACGCTTCCTTTCAGCCGATGAGCAGCGGCGGCGAGGAGCTGCGCGTCGCGTGCATCCACCGCCGTGGCGATCTCCTTGATATCGTCGAGCGAACTCGTGCAGAAGAGCTGTGCGATCTCTTTGAACATGACGAGGTCACCATCGAGCTCCTGCAGGACTGCGTGCAGGTCGAAGCAGCGCTCGGGGAATTCGCCGTCGCTTGGTCGTTCGTTCGGAGCTGAGGGAGCGGAGCCGGCGGACCATTGTTCGATCAGGTCGTAGAGCATGCGGGAATTCAGCGGCTTTGAAATGTAGTCATCCATGCCGGCGGCAAGGCAGATGTCGCGATCATTTTCCATCGCATGTGCGGTCATGGCGATAATCGGCAGGTGACGGCCGGTTCGCTCTTCGCGTTCGCGAATGATCCGTGTCGCCGTGCAGCCATCCATCTCCGGCATTTGCACATCCATGAGCACGAGATCGAAATCGCCATCTTCCAGGGCCTCGAGCGCGAGCAGGCCGTTACCGGCGAGGGTGGGCTGGTGTTGCCGCTTCTCGAGCAGCCGCAAGGCAAGCGCCTGGTTCACCGCGTTATCCTCGACCACAAGAATCCGGAGCTTCCGCTGTGGCTCCGGGAGGACAAGGCGGGGCGCATCGATGCCGTTTTCCGAGGCCAGGGCGGCCATGTGCAGTCCGACGACACGGAGAATCGCCTCACGCAACTCGGACTGGCAAACCGGTTTGACCAGATACTCGGCGATCCCGTGTGAGCTGAGGCTGGACACCTCGAGGCCCTGATTGCTGGAACTCAGCATGAGAATCGTGGCCTTCCGGATAGCGGGGTTGCCCTGGAGCTTCTCGGCCACCGCGAAGCCATCCATGCCGGGCATGTGGCAATCCAGCAGCAGCACATCGAAGCATTCGCCAGCGCGTGCGGCGTTCTCGATCGCCACCAGCGCGGCGGGACCGCTGTCGGCGAGTACCGGCTGCATGTGCCAGTTGCGGACGGTGTCGTGGAGGATCCGGCGGTTGGTCGCGTTGTCGTCGACGATGAGCACGCGCATCCCGCGCAGCTCCACCGGTGCGGGTGTGATGCGTGAGGAGATGGTGGAAAGGGTGAACCTCGCCGTGAAATGGAAAGCGCTGCCTTGCCCGGGCTCACTCTCCACCCAAATTCCGCCACCCATTGATTCCACGAGACGCGCGGAGATCGAAAGCCCCAGCCCGGTGCCGCCGTACTTGCGGGTGGTCGAGCCGTCGGCCTGGGTGAAGACTTCGAAGATCGCCGCCTGCCGATCTTGCGGGATGCCGATGCCGGTATCGGCGACGCTGAAGTGCAACACGACGTCGTCGTCCACATCGGCCTCCCGCGCCACGTTGACCACGATTTCACCCTTCTCGGTGAATTTCAGTGCATTGCCGACGAGGTTTACAAGGATCTGGCCAAGCCGTGTCGTGTCGCCCATCAACGCATCCGGCACGTCATCCTGAATTTCGTAAACCAGCTCGAGCCCTTTCTGATCGGCGCGGACAGACATCGTCTTGAGGGCTGTGGAGATCGAGCTCCGCAGGTCGAAATGCTCGATCATCAGGTCCAGCTTGCCGGCTTCGATCTTCGAGAAATCGAGGATGTCGTTGATCACGCGGAGGAGGGAGGCTCCGGAGCTGCGGACCATCTCGAGATATTCGCGCTGCTCGCGGCTTAGCTCTGTATCGAGCGCGAGTTCCGTCATACCGATGATTCCGTTCATCGGGGTGCGGATCTCGTGGGACATGTTCGCGAGGAATTCGCTCTTCGCACGGCTCGCCGACTCCGCGGTTTCTTTGGCTTGCGCGAGCTGCTGCTCGGTGTGTTTGCGGGAGAGATATTGCGCCAGGCTCTCGGCCATGGCCGCGAGAGCGCCCACACGAGCTTCGGAGAAGTAGCCGTTGGAGCAGAGCGCCATGACGCCCACGACGGTGTCTTCGATGATCAGCGGAAAACCGGCGAAGCCGTTGATGTCCTCATGCTGCGCCCACTTCGGGAGCACCGCTCCGGCTTGCCAACTTATCGTCGGCTCCAACGAGTCGGCGATCTGTCCGATGGGTGATTCGATTCGGTCGACAATACGATCATGGGCGAGAATTTCGTGATCGCGACCGGCGCTGGCGCGAAGCTCGAGCGTATCGCCATGGCAGATCCAGATGCCGCTCATCGTTGCGTCCAGGTATTCCACCAGATACTGCGCGCACTTCTGAACAATGCTGCGGCTGGAGCCAGTTTCATTCAGCGCGCGACTGAGCACCGAGGTAAAAGCCGCAAGTTGCACCCGCTCTTCCATCGCGGCTTCCGCCCGCTGACGCTCGACCATCTCCCGCTGCAGGCTCACGCTGACCTGCGTGAGCTGGGCGGTGCGCGTGCCGACGTGATGATCCTGAGCTTCAGGCGCAGAGCTCCGGCGGAAAATCCATGCCGCTCCCAAGGTCATTGCCGTCCCGAGCAGCGCTGCTCCCGTGAGCGAGGGGAGCGAGGAAGCGATGCCGCCATTGAAATGGGCATACGCGGTGAGCCCGCCGAGGGTAATCCCGAGCTGGCTGGTGAGCACGGCGGCAATGCGGCGATTGGCCTTTGCCGCAGGACTCCTGTATGGACCCGGCGCAGCTCTCAGTGGCCCCGTCTGGACAGGGGGCCTTGGTCGGACAAGTGCGGAGAAAGTCGACATAGGTGGGGGATTTTATTTGCTGCTGACTTCGGCTTCTCGTCGCTGGGGAGTAGCGTCGAGAGTCGCGGATTTGAAAAGCCGGTGGGGTGCCCCGTGCGAGGGGGAGGATTGTGGGTATTCCAGTGGTGAGACTACCTACTTTCATCAGGGTGCCGGTCTTCACTCGCTATACTGCGGCGTAGAGATTGCCGCCGCTGCAGCCGTTCGCTATGAACCTGCGGTCCGATTCATCGCCCATGCGCCCACACCCGACCATCGTTGCACCGTCCATTCTCGCCTGCGACTTTGGTCGTCTGAATGAGGAGGTGCGGCGCGCGCAAGCGGCCGGCGCTGATTGGCTCCACCTCGACGTGATGGATGGCCACTTCGTGGACAACATCTCGTTTGGACCGGCTTTCGTGCAGGCGACAGCGGCCGCCGCAACTGTTCCACTGGACGTGCATTTGATGATTAGCCGGCCCGATCATTACCTGCCGCGCTTCGTCCAGGTGGCGGATAACGTCACCGTCCACGTGGAGGCGGAGCATAACGTGGGCAAAACCCTCGCCGCGATCCGCAACGCAGATTGCACCGCAGGTCTCGCGCTAAACCCCGCCACTTCGTTCGAGGACGTGGTCCCGTTTCTTGATCAAATCGACCTTCTGCTCGTGATGACAGTAGTGCCGGGCTTCGGCGGTCAGCCGTTCATGCCGGAGACGATGGCGAAGGTCAAAGCCGCCGCGCAAGCGCGCGAGAGCCTTGGGCTGAAGTTCCGGATCGAAGTCGACGGCGGTATCAATGTGGCCACGGCGGCCACGGCATGTGAGAATGGAGCCGACACGCTGGTTGCCGGCACATCGGTTTTCGGAGCGGCAGACATGGCCGCGGCGATCCAGCAAATGCGGGGCTGAACCGCCTCCGAGTGGTTTACTGCGAGCTCAGCTCGGCGCTGGAGCCGGTCTGAAAGCGTGCGAGCACTTCTCCCACGAGGAACAGGGAGCCAGTGATCAGCACCTTTTCATGAAACTGCTGAGCTGCAGTGAGCGCTGTATCCAGGGCGGCAGCCGCGCTGATTTCGGCGCCAGGCGCGACCTCGGCAAACGTCTCCGCCAGTTCCTGCGCGGTGCACGACCGGTCGTTGCCGACTTCCACGGTGATCACCCGCACGGCAAGTGGACGCAAGGCCTCGCAAACGCCGCGCACATTTTTATCGCGCATCACGGCTAGGACAATCGTTGCCTGTTCCGGGCCGAAGATCTCACGCCACGTCTCCACCAGACGGGCAGACGCTGCGGGATTGTGCGCGCCGTCGAGGATGATCTGATCGCTCCACCGCTGAAAGCGACCCGGCCAGTTCACGTTCCGAAGTCCGGCGACGATCGTGTCTCCGCTGATCGCAATCCCGGCAAGCTCAAGCGCGTGGACAGCGAGCGCGGCATTCCACTCCTGATGGCTCCCGGCAAGCCCGAGATCCACATCGTTCAGCGGCGTTGCGACCTGACAAAAAGGTGCGTCACGCTCCACCGCGAGATGCGAGAGAACCAGCCGCGCTTCCCGCTGCTGCGGCACGGTGATGAACGGCACGCCCGCTTTGGCGATGCCGGCTTTTTCGGCTGCGATCTCGGCCAGCGTCGAGCCGAGCCACTGCTGATGATCGAGGTCGATTTCGGTGACGATACTTACCGCTGGCGTCACGATATTCGTCGCGTCGAGGCGTCCGCCCATGCCGGTTTCGAGCACCGCGACTTCCACTTGTTTGTATTGAAAATAGCCGAGCGCCAGCGCCGTGGTGATCTCGAAGAAGGTCGGAGAGTGCTCCCAATCCGCGACCGCTTCGCGAATGCTCGTGAGCCCATCGGCCACCTCGGCTTCGCTGATCAGGTCGCCGTCTACCTGGATCCGCTCGCGGAAGGTGATCAGGTGCGGCGACGTGAAAAGCCCGGTTCGCAGGCCGGCCGCTCGGCAGAGGGAGTCGAGCATCGCGCACGTTGAGCCCTTGCCGTTCGTGCCGGCGACGTGGAGAAACTTCGGCCCGCTGCGCCCGTCGACGGAGATTTCCAGCGCTTCAGTAAGTCGGCGGATGCTCTCCAGCCCGAGCCGTATGCCGTGCAGTTGGGTGCCGTAGAGCCACTGCAGCGCCTCCTCGTAGTTCACTTCGAGGGCGCCATGTAGCTGAGCAGATCGCTCAACGTCTCTCGCATTTTCTTCCGATGGACGATGAGATCGACCAAGCCGTGTTCCTCGAGAAATTCCGCAGTCTGAAACCCCGCGGGTAGATCCTGGTGCGTGGTTTCCTTGATCACACGTGGGCCGGCAAAGCCAATCATCGCGTGCGGCTCGGCGAGATTTACATCGCCCACGGTCGCGAAACTGGCGCTCACCCCGCCCGTCGTCGGGTGCGTCATGATGGAAATGTAAGGAAGCTTCGCCTGCGCATGGAGCGCCAGTGCGCCGCAGGTCTTGGCCATTTGCACAAGGCTGAGCACGCCTTCGTACATGCGCGCCCCGCCAGACGCAGAGATGATGATCACCGGCAGCCGCTCACGCGTTCCGGTTTCGATGATCCGTGCGAGTTTTTCACCGACCACCGAGCCCATCGTCGCGGCAATGAATTCGAAATCCATGACCGCGATCGCCACCCTCATGCCCATGATGTCACCCGTGCCGGTAATTACCGCGTCCTTCAGGCCGGTTTTCTTCTGGTAGCTCTTCAGCCGGTCCTTGTAGCTGGCCATGCCGGTAAACTTCAGCGCGTCGACC